>NZ_JBQGCX010000604.1:0-2515 GCF_052038725.1 Actinosynnema sp. | reverse complement strand
GAGCAAGACCGGCAGTCCGGCGCGCCTGACCGGCAGTTCGGCGCGCCTGACCGGCAGCCCGGCGAGCAAGACCGGCAGTCGGGTGGGCAGGAGCAGGCTGGCCAGCAGCAAGAGCGGAAGGGGGGTGAGTCGCAGGGGGTTGGGTCGCCGGGAAGTGCGCCTTCCGGAGCGGGGGATTCCGCTGCTGGGGCGTCCGCTGCCGGGACGTCCAGTGACGGGGTGTCCAGCGGCGAGGTGCCCAGTGGCGTGGCTGTGGGCGGGAGTGGTGAGAAGCGGGTTGGGCGGCCTGCTCACGCCGCTGCCGAGTCCCGGACCGCTGATGACGTTGAAGCCGGGATCATCGCGCTGTGGCACACCTACGGGCAGTCGCGTGAGCAGGGGCTGCGGGATCGGTTGGTGCTGCACTACGCGCCGCTGGTCAAGTACGTCGCCGGGCGGGTCGGGACCGGGTTGCCCGCGCACGTCGACGTCGCCGATCTGATCCAGTCCGGGATCTTCGGGCTGGTCGACGCCATAGAGAAGTTCGAGCCCGAGCGCGGCTTGAAGTTCGAGACCTACGCCATGCAGCGCATTCGTGGCGCGATCCTGGACGACCTCAGATCGCAGGACTGGGTTCCCCGTTCTGTTCGCAGCAGGGCTCGGGACGTCGAGCGGGCGCTCGAGCGGCTCGGTGGGCGGTTGCAGCGGACGCCCACCGATCGGGAGCTGGCCGCTGAGCTGAAGATCGGGCTCGGGGAGCTGCGGGAGCTGTACGCGCAGTTCCAGCTGACCAGCGTCGTCGCGCTGGACGAGCTGATCGCCGCAGGTCGGGCCGCCGGGAGCGCGGGGTCCTCGCTGGCGGAGTCGTTGCCCGACGAAGGCGCCGAGGACCCGGTCGCCTCGCTGGTCGACCAGGACAGCCGCAGGCAGCTCGCCGACGCCATCGCGCAGCTGGCCGAGCGGGACCGGGTCGTGGTCACGCTGTACTACTTCGAGAACCTCACGCTGGCCGAGATCGGCAAGGTCCTCGGGGTCACCGAGTCCCGTGTCTGCCAGCTGCACACCAGGGCCGTTCTCCGGCTCCGCACCAAGATCAACGAGCAGCTCGAAACCTGATCCAGCGCCACGAGCTCCAAGCCTGGCCCAGCGCTACCTGACCCAGTTCCACCAGATCCAGCGCCACGAGCTCCGACCCTGGCTCCGCGTCGCGGTGGGGACCGGCGTCGGTGGTGGTGTTGATGCTGGCAGCGGGTGTGGGAGCCGGGTGTGGGTGTCCGGCCTGGAAGTCGGGCCTGGAAGTCGGGTTCGAGGGTGGAGTCGAGTTCGGAGCCGGGGCAGGGATCGACCTGCCGAACCCGGTTCCGCGTCCGCACCTGTGGTGTGTTCACGTCGGTATTCGCGGTTGTGCCACCGCGGTTGCACTAGCGCTTGTCGCGCGTCACCTCCTGGCCTTTGTCGGCTTCTTCAGCCGTGTCTGCGGTGTGGGTCTGGTGAGTGGTCACTTGTGAACTTGGTGCCTGAATGTCCCGATCCTCGACCGATTTGGTGACCCGTGGCGGGGAATTGGTGTCTGGGTGTTCCGATAGGGGTGGAAACCGGGGCTGGAATGTGGGGTGTCTTGGAATACGCGGCTCTGTTGTTGCGGGAGTCCGTAGTCAGTTCGGTTGGGCTTGCGGGCTGGTTGCAACGGGCGCGCGTGCGGAATGCGGTGGGTGGGTGTGCGGGTGGCAAAAGGGTCGGGTCGCGGGAAAACGACATTTGATCTTGGCGGGGTGGGTGACGGGGAGTGAGCGGAGGGAGGACGGGCGCGGGAGGGGTGGGACGGGAGCAGGCGGGGGTGTGGTGGGCGGAGGAGGGACAGGGGGTTCGCGTAGGCACGGGAGGGGGCGTTGGTGGGGCGGAAGGCCGCCCAGTGGAGGCAGGCCGGGGTTGGGCAGCCGGGGTGGGCGGGGAGCAGGGTGCCCAAAGGGGTTCCTGCGGTGACGCGGTCGCCTTTGCGGACGGTGGGGGCGACCGGTTCGTAGGTGGTTCTGGTGCCGTCCTCGTGGTGGATGGAGATCACCGGGCGGGTGGCCACCTGGGCGGCGTGGATCACGGTGCCCTTGGCGGATGCCATGACCTTCGCGCCTGGAGGGGCGGAGAGGTCGACGCCCCTGTGGCCGCTGGCGTACGGGGTCGCGGGCGGGTGGAACGGGCGGACCACCTGGGGGATGGGGGACAAGGGCCAGATGTGGCGTTCGCGCTTGGGGGATGACGTGGGCTGTAGTGGTCCCGGCGGCGTCAGCCCTGGCGGCAGCAGCCCCGTTGGTGGCAACGGCGGCAGGGGGCCCGTTGTCGGCGGCATCGGTGATGGGGCAGGCAGCGGGCCCGTTGTTGGCGACATCGGTGATGAGGCAGGCGGCAGCCGTGCAGGCGGCCGGGCCAGTGGCAACGCCAACGGCAACGCGGGCGGCGGCCCTGCCGGTGGCGACACGGCTGGCGATGGCGCGGGCGGTGACAACGCCGGTGGCAGTGCGAGTTGCGGCAGCGGGGGTGG
>NZ_JBQGCX010000603.1:0-2661 GCF_052038725.1 Actinosynnema sp. | reverse complement strand
GTCGAACCCGCCGTCTTCGTACTTGACGAGCACACCGCTCCCGAAGGAGCCTACGCTGGTGACCACCCGCGCCCGTGGTTGTCCTTTCGGGAACCACTGGTCACCCGCGCGTAGCTCATCTGCCCGAACAGTCTGCCGTCGCATATCGCCCATGTTGGCTATTCAACCAGCTCAGGAAGGCTGTCGCCCTCCCTGCGCCAGCGGTAGCCCTCCATGTCGGTGAATTCGATCACCACAATGTGCTCATGTTTTGAAAGTATTGCGTAAGGCATACCAAAAGTGAGATCGAAAAGCCTTCTTTCGCCTGGCGGTAGGACCATCCAAGAACTTTCTTCTGACTGACTCAGTGGAGTAGGTAGCTTTGGAAGACTTTTCACTTCTGTGATCTTTACGTCGATCATTGCTGAATTGCTGTTGTTGATCACGTGAAAGCGCAATATGCTGCCATTGGTCGACGCGTGTCGGCCATAAACGAACATGGCCTCGACGCGTCGTCGTCGCTGTTCTCGTGCCTCGTTCGCGCGGGCACCCTTTTCGGCGATTTTGGCGGCGTTTTGGGCCCCCGTCTTGGCGATCCACAGCGCCACGAAAGCGGCCGCGAAGCCCGCGATCGCACCTGCCCACTGCCCTGCCGCCCCCCACCAGTCCGCGCTCTGGTCGGTGAACCACTCGAACACCGCCCGCACCTGCGGGTTGAACACCACGACCGGGGTGGCGAGCGCGAGGATGCTGAACGCTCCCCAGCGCAGGTACGTCACGTACGAGGGCAGTTCCAAGTCCGGCTGCATCATGGCGGTCAACCCCGCTTCTCGGTGTGCCGCTGCTGTCCAGCCTCGGTCAGTTGCGCAGCCGTGCCGCGCCCACCGGGGACATGGACCAGGCCCTGCTCGACGAGCCAGTTGACCGCGCCTGCCATCCGGCCAGGGGTGGAGACCTCGGCGGTGATGGCCCACCTCGGGGTGTCGCTGGCAGTCCTGGTGACCTGGCCGTGGGCGACGGCGTCGAGCATGGCGCGCCTCAGCGGCGACAGGGGACCGCCGGGTGCCGCTGCGGGCCCGCCGCGTCGGTTGCCGCCGCGGGTGTGGTTGCCGGCTCCCGGTCGGTCGGCGTGGGCGGCGCGGACCTTGGCGGCGGGGTAGAGGCTGGAGCCGCCACGTCCGGGTTCGCGGCCCACGGCCTCGACGCCCCAGCGGCGCATCTGGTGGCGGACGCCGTCGACCTTGATGCCCAACTCCTGGGCGACTTGGTCGCGGGTCCACAGCTCTTCGGGCACTGACGTTCCTCTCGACGGTGTGCGTGCCCTGTGTACCACGGTGGTGCACGATGCGGGCGAAGGAAGTGGGGCCCGGCCTGGCCGGGCCCCACCGGGTGTCAGGCCGTGAGCGCCTTGGCGGTCCGGGGCAGCGCCAGGTCCTTCGCCCACACCACCTCGGCGGCCCGCGTGCGCAGGGCGACCTCGGCGACCTTCGCGGCCTTCGCGCGGTCCGCCGGGTCGATCTTGGCGCGGGCCGGGTCCATCGCGCTGTCCATGTCGTAGGTGGTCTGCACCGCGTGGTCGACCGCGTCGGCCAGGGCCGGGCACAGCAGCGCGAGGGCGGCGTGCGGCTCGCTCACGGCGCTGCGGGTGACCAGGGTGGCGGCCAGCGCGGTGTCGAGGGCGTCCTGGGAGGCGCCCCGTGCCCGTAGGGCCTCCAGGTCCCACATCGCGGCGCGGTGGTCGGAGATGACCCGGATGAAGGTGGCGACCGCGGCCGTGACGTCCTGGCGGTACTGGTACAGCCGGGCCTAGTAGTCCGAGCGGCCCTTGAGGGTGGAGGCCACCCAGCCGCCGAACAGGGCGGTGAGCAGCGGGGCGATGACCGGGAGCAGCGCGTTCAGCATGTCACTAATGTGCACCATCGTGGTGCATGATACAAGGCATACTTACATCTTGACTCCTGTGGTCTAGCTGGAAAATTAGTCGTGCATCACGCACCACCGTGGTGCATGATTTAACGTGTCGCCCTTGACGAGGAGGTACCGGATGACCCCAGCCAGATGGACCGGCTCGCCGACATGGCCACGGACTACCGGGGCATGGCGGGCTGGACGTTCGTCCACGCCGAGCGGCCGGACGGCCTGGTCGAGGTCGCCGAGACCGAGCCCGACGGGAACTGGCAGGCCGACCCGGCCAGCACCCTGGCCGCCGAGGCCGCCCTCGACCGACAGGACCCGACCACCGCCCGCGAGCAACTGGCCGCCGCGGTCCGCGCCGACAAGACCCTGCTGCGGCGGTTCGTCCGGGACCTCTGTCCCCAGCGGCAGCGGCGCCGGGCCACCGCCCGCTGAACGCAGAGGGCCCCGCCACCTCCGGGTGGCGGGGCCCTTTCGCTCCGGCACCGTGGGGTGTTGGGCCGCTTGGTCGAACGGAGACCCGGCGGGCTACCGGTCCATCGTGGGGTTGGGGTCGATGACGTCGCTGGAGGACGGGCTGCTGTCCGGCCACGACAGGTCGTGGTGCCGGTGGTGGCCGTCGTGGTCGTGGGCGCGCAGGCACCGCAGGATGGGGCCTTCCGGGAGGAGGTAGCAGGTCTGGCAGGCACCGCGCTGTGCCATCCAGGGGATGATCCTGGGCATCAGCTGGCCCTCCCGTAGTCGATCGCGAGCACGACGGCGGCGGCG
>NZ_JBQGCX010000602.1:0-5908 GCF_052038725.1 Actinosynnema sp. | reverse complement strand
CGCGGCGCGCCAGGCGCTGAGCACCCGGTGCTGGAGGCGCCGCCGGAGCTGCGCGCCGCCGTCACCCTGCACGGTGCTCACGGGGATCACCCGCGTGCGGGAGCGCGCGGGGGTTCTCCGCCGCGGCGGTCCCGGTCCGGTCCGGGTAAGGCGGCTTTCGGCAGAGCGTTCACGCGGAACCCCGTTCTCGACTTGTGCTTCTTCGTCCCTCGACCTGGGCTGGTGCTCGACGCGGTCGCCTCCCGAATAGGTCCGCCGGGGCCAACCGGCGGTTCGGGATTGGGCGGTGCGGTCGCACTGGGTTGAAGCGTAGAGCAAGGCGCCGACAGTGGCGGAATGGTTGGGATCGGCGCGGGACCAATGGCCCGGCAACGCACAAATGCGGCTTTATGACAAGGCAGATGAGCGTCAAGTCGTCGATTTGGACGTCCAAGAACCAACCCCTGCGGGGGACTGCGCCGACCGGGTGAGGAGGGCCGCTGTCCAGCGCGGACCGCGTCCCGCCGGGTTGGACGCGCCACGGACGTGGCTGGACGGCGGTGGTGGCGCTTCCGGGGCTCGTCTACGGTGACCACGCGCTCGAACTCCTCCGAGCAGTCCTCGGGGAGCGGGCGGGACCCGTGACCGACCCCTTGACCTGGGCGACCTCGGGCAGTGCGGCGGGCCTCCGGGCCAACGGGGGCCCGCCGCGTCCCGGCCTCGCGACGCCCGCGCGGCGGCGGGGAGCGGGCTTGGACGCGGGAGCGCGTAACGCGGGGGCGGCGGGATCAGACAGGTTCCACGGACGCCCGCGCGGCCCGACCGGGAGGGAGCACCCTCCGCTCCCGGAACGGGCCACCACGGTAGCAGTGATCCGGATCACCACCGGAAAGCGGGCTCCGGACCGGCCGGACGACGGCCGGGTGGTTGAACGGTGGAACACCCCGTGAAATGATCCGGACCGATCCCGGACGTGACGGGACATCGCATTGCCATCGGAACACTTGAACCGAAGAAATTCACTCGAAAGTGTTCACCCGCGTCGGGGGGGGGGACGCCTTTTCCCGGATCATCCCCGCCCCCCGTGCGGGCCTAGCGCACCGCGGCGACCGTCGCCGTTCCCGGCTCGACCTCGGTGTACCCCGCGTCCCGCACCACGATCGCGTCCGGCCGCGCCACCAGCGCGTCCCACTCGGCCCGGCTCGGCGTGCGCACAGCGCAGCGGAACCCGGCCGCCGCCCACCGCTTCAGCTCCGCCGCGCCCAGGTGCGGGGCCAGCAGCATCGAGGCGTGCCCGACCTGGGCCGCCGCCTTGCCCGCCGTCATGGTCACGCCGGGGTTCAGCCACAGCAGCCGCGCGCCCTCCGGCACGGGCCCCGGCTCGCCGTCCTCGGGCAGCTCGCTGCCGGAGATCTGCAACCGGCTGATCTCCTTCGGCGCCTCCCCCACGACCCCCGGCACGAACGCGCGCACCGACGCGCCGCCCACGGTCACCGTGACGCCCGGCAGGGCCTGCACGGCCTCCCAGTGCGCCCCTCGCGCCCTCCTGGCGACCTTGCGGATGCGCCCGCGCACCCACGCCACGACCTCGTCGTGCCACTCGCCACCGGGCTCCGCGCGCGGGTCGAGGCACACCGCCACCGCGGCGGCGGCAGCGGCCTCCAGCACGTCCGTCCGCGACGGCGGCGCGCTGCGCTCGATGCGCATCACCACCGGCATGGCGCGCACCAGCTCGCCCTCGGGCTCGCCGTAGTCGCGGCCCAGCAGCATCGAAAGGACGCCGTTCGCCTGCCCGGTCACGGGCGCCAGCCCGGCCCCGCTCACCGAGTCGACCCCGCTCACCGGCTCGACCCCCGTCACCGGCTCGACCCCCGTCACTGGCGCACCAGGTCCAGGCCGTCCGCGAGGTCCGCGGCCTCCACCTCGGCGCGCGTCACGCCGAGCACGAACAGCACCGCGTCCAGGAACGGGTGCGACAGCGCGGTGTCCGCGACCTCGCGCAGCGCGGGCTTGGCGTTGAACGCGATGCCCAGCCCGGCCGCGCCGATCATGTCGATGTCGTTCGCCCCGTCCCCGACCGCGACGGTCTGCGCCATCGGCACCCCGACCGAGTCCGCGAACCGCCGCAGCGCCACCGCCTTGCCCGGCCGGTCCACGATCTCGCCGAGCACCCGGCCGGTGAGCTTGCCGTCCACGACCTCCAGCTCGTTGGCCGCGCAGAAGTCGAGCCCCAGCTCGGTGACCAGCGACCGGATCACCCTGGTGAACCCGCCCGACACGACCCCGCAGCGGAACCCGAGCCGCTTGAGGGTGCGGATCGTGGTGCGCGCGCCGGGCGTCAGCTCCAGCGACGCGGCCACCTCGTCCAGCACGCCCTCGTCCTGGCCCTCCAGCAGTGCCACGCGCCGCTGGAGCGACTCGGCGAAGTCCAGCTCGCCCCGCATGGCCGCCTCGGTGATCTCGCGGACCTGGGGCTCCACGCCCACGTGCGCGGCCAGCATCTCGATCACCTCGCCCTGGATGAGCGTGGAGTCCACGTCGAACACGACCAGCCGCTTGGCCCGCCTGGTCAGCCCGGCCCGCTCCACGGCCACGTCCACCCCGGCGCGCGCGGCCACGACGGCGAGCGCCGAGCGCAGCTGCGCGTCCGCCTCCTCGGTGTCGTCGGCGACCGAGATCCGCAGCTCCAGCCCGGTCACCGGGTAGTCGGCGACCCCCCGGATCGCGTCGATGTTCGCGCCGAGCGCGGCGAGCTTGCGGGCGACCTCGGTGAACGCGCGCGCGGTGACCGGGTGGCCCAGCAGGATCAGGACGTGGCTGGACTCCAGCCGGGCGGTGCGGCGCGAGTCGGCGCCGATCTCCACCTCGACGCTCATCGACACCGTCGCCATGGCCTGCTCCACGGCCTCCTGGATGCCTTCGGGGTCGCGCTGGGCGGACACCAGCACCCCGAGCACCAGCCTGCCCCGGATCACGACCTGCTCCACGTCGAGCACGTCGACCCCGTGCCTGGTGAGCACGGCGAACAGCACCGAGGACACGCCCGGCTTGTCCGGGCCGGTCACGGTGATCAGGACTGGGGTCGCGCTGGGCATCGTCAACACCGGCTCCTCTGCCAGGGAAACGCGAGGAGCCCCGACGACCGCGCTGGTCGTCGGGGCTCCTCGTTGAACCTGTCTCAGGTTACTAGTGCTTGTGGTCGTGCTCGGTGCCCTCCGACGCGGTGCCGGACTGCACCGCCTTGGCGGCCAGCTCGGACGGGGCCGACTTGGCCTTCTCGTGCGGGATGGCGCGGCCGGTCAGCGTCACGTGCGCCTCGGCGTGCATCCGCTCGATCATGTGCGGGTAGTGCAGCTCGAACGCCGGGCGGGCCGAGCGGATGCGGGGCAGCTCGGTGAAGTTGTGCCTCGGCGGCGGGCAGGAGGTCGCCCACTCCAGCGAGTTGCCGAAGCCCCACGGGTCGTCGACCTTCACGACCTCGCCGTACCGGTAGCTCTTGAACACGTTCCAGATGAACGGCAGCGTGGACGCGCCGAGCAGGTACGCGCCGATCGTGGAGACCATGTTCAGCGTGGTGAAGCCGTCGGCCGCCAGGTAGTCGGCGTACCGGCGGGGCATGCCCTCGGCGCCCAGCCAGTGCTGCACCAGGAAGGTGGCGTGGAAGCCCAGGAACGTGGTCCAGAAGTGCAGCTTCGCCAGGCCCTCGTCCAGCATCCGGCCGGTCATCTTCGGGAACCAGAAGTAGATGCCCGCGAAGGTGGCGAACACGATCGTGCCGTACAGCACGTAGTGGAAGTGGGCGACGACGAAGTACGTGTCGGACACGTGGAAGTCGATCGCCGGGGCCGCCAGCAGGACGCCGGACAGACCGCCGAAGAGGAAGGTCACGATGAAGCCGATGCTGAACAGCATGGGCGACTCGAAGGTGAGCTGCCCCTTCCACATCGTGCCGATCCAGTTGAAGAACTTGATGCCGGTCGGGACCGCGATGAGGAAGGTCATGAACGCGAAGAACGGCAGCAGGACCGCGCCGGTGGCGTACATGTGGTGCGCCCACACGGCCACGGACAGCGCCGCGATGCCGAGCGTGGCGTAGACCAGGCCGTTGTAGCCGAAGATCGGCTTGCGGCTGAAGACCGGGAAGACCTCGGACACGATGCCGAAGAACGGCAGCGCGATGATGTAGACCTCGGGGTGGCCGAAGAACCAGAACAGGTGCTGCCACAGGATCACGCCGCCGTTGGCCGGGTCGAAGACGTGCGCTCCGATGTGCCGTTCGGCGAGCAGGCCGAGCAGGGCCGCGGTGAGGATCGGGACCGCCAGCAGCACCAGGACGCTGGTGACCAGGATGTTCCAGGTGAAGATCGGCATCCGGAACATGGTCAGGCCGGGCGCGCGCAGGCACACGATCGTGGTGATCATGTTGACCGCGCCGAGGATGGTGCCGAGACCACCGACCGCCAGGCCCGCGATCCACAGGTCGGCGCCCGCGCCGGGCGAGTGGATGGCGTTCGACAGCGGGGTGTAGGCGAACCAGCCGAAGTCGGCGGCGCCGCCGGGCGTGAGGAAGCCCGACATGGTGATGATGCCGCCGAACAGGTACAGCCAGTACGAGAAGGCGTTCAACCGGGGGAACGCGACGTCCGGCGAGCCGATCTGCAGCGGCAGGATGAAGTTGGCGAAGCCGAACACGATCGGGGTGGCGTACAGCAGCAGCATCACCGTGCCGTGCATGGTGAACAGCTGGTTGTACTGCTCGTTCGAGAGGAACTGCATCCCCGGTCGGGCGAGCTCCGTCCTGATCAGCATCGCCATCGCGCCGCCCACCATGAAAAAGATGAACGACGTGACCAGGTACATGATGCCGATTTGCTTGTGGTCCGTGGTGCGGAACATCCGCAGCAGGAACGAACCCTTGACCGCCTCGCGAGTCCCGAAGGGCCGCGTTGCGATCGGCTGCGGGGCTACGGCCGTCACGGTGCCTCCTGCACTGTTGGTTCTTCATTCACAGGTGGCTGAGCGTGGTCGCCACCGGCTCACCGGATCGTAGACGTCTTGTTCGGGCGCGGCGCGCTTGACCCTCGCCACCGATCACCCGACGTAGTTCAGGTCACACCGGCGGACCGCCCGGACGGGCAAGCGCGTCCACCGCGGTCAGCAACCCGGCGATGATCATGTCAAGTTGGTGGTCCCGCTGGTCAGAAGGGTGTTTCCCGGCGAGCGGAAGCCGCTGCACCCCACTCCGGACGGCCTTTCCGGCGGTCCGGGCGGTGGTCCACGAGCACAGGCCCGATGGTCCGCGCAAGGGGCGCGGGGCACCAGTTGACCGAGGACCCGGCCCCTGTCGGACAGGTCGACCTTACCGAACGTGCGGTCCGCCCGCGAGCGCCGCCGGAGCCCCCGCGCGGGCCCGGCGGGGGAGGTGCGGGAATGGTCCGGCGCGGGGTGGCCGATTCCGGCCGCGCGGAAACCGGGTGCCATTTCCCGCGCTCCCGTGGCACCTTTCCGGGATGGGCAGACCGGAATTGCGAGCGCTTTTCGCGTCGGCGGCGGAACTGGGCCTGCCAGTCGACGACCCGGTGGTGCTCGGGGACGGCAGCAACGTGCTCGTGCACCTGCGCCCGGCCCCGGTGGTGGCCAGGGTCGGCGCGGTGACGGCGGCGGTGCGCGGGGACGTGCTGGGGCACTTCCGGCGGGCCGACGCGGTCAGCCGCCACCTGGCCGCGCGCGGGGTGGCGGTGGTGGAGCCGCTGGTCGAGCCGGTGGAGCGGGACGGGCACGCGGTGGCGTTCGCCCGGCACGTGCCGCACCGGCCGGGCGCGCTGCCCGCCGCCGGGCTGGCCGCGCTGCTCGGCGGGCTGCACGAGGCGCTGCGCGACCACGGCGGCGAACTGCCCGCGCGCGGGCCGCTGGACGACGTGGACGCCGC
>NZ_JBQGCX010000601.1:0-12130 GCF_052038725.1 Actinosynnema sp. | reverse complement strand
TGGTCGATGACGCCCTGGATCTGCGCGCGGTACGCGACCAGCGCCTGCATCGCGGCGCTGTCGCCGGCGTCGAAGGTGTCGTGGTTGAACTTCTCCGCGGTCTCCTTGCTGACCGGGTCGCCTCCCCACGGCTTCGCCTTCACGCTGGGCTCGACCACTCGGAACTGGTCGTCGAAGTCGGCCAGCGCCTTCGAGAACAGCTCCCGAGCCTTCGGGATGGAACCCGCGTCGAGCTTCAACCTCCGCTGCGCACCGCTGTACGCGGGCAGCTGGCTCTGCGCGGACCCCCCGGCACCGCCATCCGCGATGACCACGACACACCCTCCTCGAAAGTCAATTCCCCTGCGCGCCTGCCTGGACGACTCTAACTCCGACGCGATGCGGGTGTCTCCAGTTCCCCCGGCAAGTCGAGTAGAACTACTTGACCATGAACTACCTGCTCATGAGCACTTGCAGCGAGTAGCTCGCCGCTTTCTCGAGCCTCGCGTGCAGCTCTTCCGGAGCCGGGTCCCCGGTGCGCTGGAAGTCCATCCGGAAATAGGCGATGTTGAACGAGAGCGCCTGCCCGTCCGCGACGTCCACCAGAAGTTCCCAGTACACCTGGAGCGTGTCACTCCGGTCGACGAGGTAGGTGGGGAACCCGTCGACCTGGCCGGGCTTCATCTTGTCGCCCGCGTTCATCCGCTCCCGGTAGTCGTCGACACCGGCGGCCTTGGAGACGGTGTACCCCAGCGACCAACCGGGGTACTCCTGCCAGATCATGCTGCAGGCGTAGAGGCCGTTGGCGGCGATGGGGGCGGGCTTGTTCTCCGTCGGCGGCCTGACCCCCAGCTCCGCGAGCTGGGCGTTGGTCAGCAGGACGTCGCACGTCTCCAGGCTCTTGAGGTCCAGCTCCTTCGGCCTGCTCACCGCGGGCTTCGCCGGCGAGGAGCTGGCCGACGACGGCGTCTCCGCCTTCGGCGTGCCCTCGGTGGTCCCCCCGCACGCCGACAGCGCCAGCGCGGCGGCCAGGACGGGCGCGGCGAGGCTCGGCAGTCTTCTCCCCATGCCGGTCAACGTAGCCGACCGGCGGCCCGCGAGCGCCCCGTTCGGGAGTGCCGCTCACAACGCCCGTCAGGCCCGACGAACCCGGCGGCGCGGCTCACGGGGACGTAGCCTCCTGCCGTGGCTGACGGGGTGCGGGCGGCGTGGGCGGTTCCCGGTGAGCCCGACCGGTGCGCGGTGGTCGGGCTGGACGTGGTCGAGCGGGCGGGCGAGGTGCTGGTGGCCGGGCGGTTGGCCGGCGTGTGCGCGACCGACGTGGAGATCGTGCGGGACGGGTTCGGGTGGGTCCCGCCCGGTCGGGACGGGCTGGTGCTGTTCCACGAGTCGCTCGGCGAGGTGCTGAGCGCGCCCGACGGCTCCGGGTTCGCGCCCGGCGACCTGGTGGCCGGGGTGGTGCGGCGGCCGGACCCCGAGCCGTGCGCGGCGTGCGCGGCCGACGCGTGGGACTTCTGCCGCAACGGGCGCTACCGCGAGCGCGGCATCAAGGAGCTGGACGGGTACGGGGCGCAGCGCTGGAGCGTGCCGCCCCGGTTCGCCGTCAAGCTCGACCCGGCGCTCGGCGACGCGGGCGTGCTGCTGGAACCGGCGTCGGTGGTGGCGAAGGCGTGGGCGCAGGCGGAGCTGCTGCGCTCCCGCGCGTTCGTGCCCGCCCGCACCGCGCTCGTGGTCGGCGCCGGTCCCGTCGGGCTGCTGGCGGCGCTGCTGGGCGTGCAGCGCGGGTACGACGTGCACGTGGTGGACCGGGTGGCCGACGGGGTGAAGCCGGACCTGGTGCGGGCGCTGGGCGCGACCTACCACCGCTCGGTCCCGGACCGGGAGGTCGACGTGGCGGTCGAGTGCACCGGGGTCGCCGAGCTGGCCTGGGAGTGCGCGCGGCGGGCGTCGGTGGTGGTGCTGGCGGGCATCTCCGGGGAGCACGGCCCTGCGGCGCTGGACCGGTCCGTGCTGGACGCCGCCGTGCTCGGCAACCGGGCCTTGATCGGCACGGTCAACGCGGGCCCCGACGACTACCGGAAGGCCGCCGCCGCGCTGGCCGACGCCGACCTCGGCTGGCTGCGCGGCCTGATCACCCGCCGGGTGCCGCTGGAGCGGTTCGCCGAGGCGTTCGAGAAGGCCGACGACGACGTGAAGGTGGTCGTCGACCTGGCCTGAGCGCGGGACCGCCGCGAGCGCTCAGCGCCGCAGCATCTCGTCGATGCCCTCCGGGGCCATCGGCTTGGCGTAGAACCACCCCTGCCCGGTGTCGCAGCCGATCCGGTGCAGCCGCTTGGCCTGCGACGGCGTCTCCACGCCCTCCGCCGTCACGCCGAGCCCGAGCGCGTGCGCGAGCTGCACCAGCGTGGACACGATCTGCGCGTCCACCGGGTCCTCCTCGTCGGCGGCCCGCAGGCCCTCCATGAACGACCCGGCGATCTTCAGCTCGTGCACCGGGAGGTGCTTGAGGTACGCCAGGTTCGAGTAGCCGGTGCCGAAGTCGTCGATCGCTATGCGCACGCCCATGTCCGACAGCGCCCGCAGCGCTTCGAGGGGCTCGTCGGCGGTGCCCATGATCGCGCTCTCGGTCAGCTCCAGCTGCAGGTGCCGGGGCGGCAGGCCGGTCTCGTCCAGGATGCGCTTGACGTCGCGCACCAGCTCCGGGTCGCGGGACTGCCGCACCGCCAGGTTCACGCTCACGTACGGTGCCAGCTCGGCGAACTCGTCCAGCCACCGCCGCCCCTGCTCGCACGCCTTGCGCAGCACCCACCGGCCCAGCGGGACGATCAGCCCGGTCTCCTCGGCCAGCTCGATGAACCGGTCCGGCGCGAGCCGCCCGAACTCCGGGTGCTGCCAGCGCACCAGCGCCTCCACGCCGACCACCCGCGCGTTCTCCAACCGCACCAGCGGCTGGTAGTCCACGTAGAACTCGTCGCGCTCCAGCGCGGCGGGCATGGTGGCGGACAGGGTGAAGCGGGCGATCTCCTTGGCGTTGCGGTCCGGGTCGTACAGCGCCCAGCGGGACTTGCCGTCCGCCTTGGCCCAGTACAGCGTGATGTCCGCGTCGCGCACCAGGTCGGGCGCGCTGGTGCCCTCCAGCCCGCGCTCGACGATGCCGATGGACGCGGACACGGTCAGCTCGTGCCCGCCGATGCGGATCGGGGACTCCAGCTCGCGCAGCACCCGGTCCGCGACGGCGACGATGTCGTCGGTGCGGGTGGAGTCCTCGACCAGGATCACGAACTCGTCGCCGCCCATGCGCGCCACGAGCTTGCCGTCGCCGGACACCGAGCGGTCCAGCCGCCTGCCGACCTCGACGAGCAGCTGGTCGCCGATGTCGTGCCCGAGGCTGTCGTTGATCACCTTGAACCCGTCGAGGTCCAGGTAGCACAGGCCGGCGCGGTGCTTGTCGGGGTTGCCGAAGACCCGGCTGAGCCGGTCCAGGAACAGGGCCCGGTTCGGCAGGCCGGTGAGCGGGTCGTGCAGCGCCTGGTAGCGCAGCCGGTTCTGCAGCAGGTGCCGGTCGGTGACGTCCTCGATCATGGCGACCTGGTACTGCGGGTCGCCGTGGTCGTCGCGCACCAGCGACAGCGTCAGGTGCGTCCACACCTGCTCGCCGTCGGCCCGCCGGAACCGCTTCTCCGCGCGGTAGTGGTCGCGCTCGCCCGCCGTGAGCTGGTCGTAGAGCCGCCACACCGACGGCCCGTCCTCCGGGTGCATCAGGTCGCGGATGTTGTGCTGCCGCATCTCCTCGACGCCGAACCCGAGCATGTCCTGCAGCGCCTGGTTGACGTCCAGGATGCGGCCCTCGACGTCCGCGATGCCGATGCCGATGGCGGCCTCGGTGAACATGGCGCGGAACCGGGCCTCGGAGGCGCGCAGCGCGGCCTCGGCCTGGTCGCGGGCGTCCAGCACGGCGGCGCGGATCGCCTCCTGCTCGGCGAGGGTGCGCTCGCGCAGGGCGCGCGCGTACCCGGCCGCGAGCGCACCCTGGAGGGCGGCGAGGCGGGTGCGGGTGGCGTCGTCGGCGGGGATGCCTAGCTCGGCGCACAGGTCGTCGCCCATGAGCTGCACGGTGCGACCGAGCGTGTCGGTGCCGGTGAAGTGCGCCTCGACCAGCCGGGCGCCGATCTCGTGGCCGGGCGCCGGGCGGAAGGGGGTGGCGAGCAGCGCGGCCACCAAGACCTCGGTGAGGGCGCGCAGGTGCTCGACCACCTCGGACCGGGTCATGGGCACGTAGCTGCTGCCTATGACGGCCGTCGCCCAGGTGCGCGCGAACGACTCGGCCCCGGCCCGCAGCGCCGGGTCGGTGTTGTGGGACCGCTCCGAGGGAGCCACCAGGTGTCCAGCCCGTTCCGTCATGTCCGTTCCGCGCCGCGCGGCTGCGCGAGGCCACGAACCGCAGCGCGGGGGCCCGTGCCGCGGCTCGGCGTGGCCCGCCGTCCGCCCAGCACCCCACCGTAACCCAGCGCGGGCCGCGCGTCCCCGCCCGCTTCGGCCCTCTGGCGCGACCTCCGGGCGGGGGCGGCCGGTTCCGGCTCGCCGGGCGCGGTGCTCGGCCGCTGCTGCACTGGGTCTCCGTTCGCGCGTGGTTACCCGCACATCATGGGCCACCGCGCTGGGTGACCGCACCGGACCGCCCCGCCGGTTCCCGATTCCGATCACCGAGGGCGTGGTGGGCGGGCAGAATCGCCCGCGTGGAGCACGTGTGGTGGATCGCGGGCGCGGTGGTGTCGCTGGTGGCGCTCGCGCTGGCGCTGGTGGAGCTGCGGAGCAAGCGGAAGCGGATGCTGGCCGCGACGCTGCTGGGGTCGGCGGGGGCCTTCCTGCTGGTGGCCGGGTGGTTGCTGGCGATCGACCCCGGCTCGCCCAAGCACGAGACGATCAAGACCGGCGGTCTGGCGGGCGGCGCCGTGGTGGCGCTGTACGCGCTGTGGCTCAACGACCGGCGGCGGCGCACCGACGAGGCCAAGCACGAGCTGGAGAGCCAGCGGGCCGAGCACGACCGGTCACGGGTGGCGGACGAGCGGTTCGCGAAGTCCGTGGAGCTGCTCGGGCACGACGCCGACCAGGTGCGGGTGGGCGCGATGCACGCGATGGCGGGGCTGGCGCGGTCCCGGCCGGAGTACGCGCAGACCGTGCTGGACGTGCTGTGCGCGTACCTGCGGCGCAAGCCGGAGGTCGTCGTGGGCGGGCAGTGGGACGGCGAGCAGCGGGAGGGGGACCGCGAGCAGGAGGTCAGGCTGACCGCGCAGCGCGTCGTCGCCGACCTGCTGCCCGCCGCCGACGCGCAGGACCCGCCGCGGTACCGGTTGGACCTGACCAACGCGCACCTGCGGTACTTCGACCTGTCGCACCGGGCGATCGGCTCGCTGGTGATGCGCGGCGCGGTGCTGACCGGGTCGAACTCCTTCCACCACGCGGTGTTCCACGGCGACGTCTGGCTCACCGGGACGGGGAGCGCGGGCGAGCTGCACCTGCACGACGCGGTGTTCCGGGAGCGGGCCTGGTTCAGCGGGTTCCGCTGCGACGGGCCGGTCTCGTTCGAGCGGACGAAGTTCCTCGGTCCCACCAAGTTCGCCGACGCCCGGTTCACCGGGGCGACCACCTTCGACGGGGCCCGGTTCACCGGGGACGCCGACTTCCGGGGCGCGCGGTTCACCGGCGGGGTGGTGCTGCCGACGGCGCTGAAGGCGCAGGCGCAGGGGGTTCGGGTGTCCGAGGAGCACGCGAACCGGCTGCCCGAGGGCTGGAAGGCCGGGCCGCGCGGGGAGGTCCGGTCGTGAGGCGGGTCAACAAGGGCCTGGTCGCCGCGATCGTGCTGTCGGTGCTGGCGACGGTGGGCGCGGCGGTGGGGCTGGTGCTGCTCGACCCCGGCCAGCCCAAGGGCGAGGCGATCAAGACCGGCGGGCTCGTCGGCGCGTCGGTCGTGGCCCTGTACGCGCTGTGGCTCAACGACCGGCGGCGGCGGGTCGACGAGGCCAAGCACGAGCTGGAGAGCGACAAGGTCGCCGACGAGCGGTTCGCGAGGGCCGTCGAGCTGCTCGGGCACGACGCCGACCAGGTGCGGGTGGGGGCGCTGCACGCGCTGGCCGGGCTGGCCCGCGCCACGCCGCGCTACCGGCAGACCGTGCTCGACGTGCTGTGCGCGTACCTGCGCAGGCCCTTCGAGCACCCCGCGTACGAGAAGAACCCCGACGACCCGGCGCGGTGGGGCGCCGCGCGGGGCACGGACGAGCAGGAGCTGGAGCGGACGGTCCGGCTGACCGCGCAGGGGTTGATCACCGACCTGCTGCCGTGGGGCCTGGACGACCCGGAGCAGCGCTTCAACCTGAACCTGTCCGGGGCGAACGTGGAGTACCTGCGCCTGGAGGGCCGCCGGGTCGGCCGGTGCGTGATGCGCCGGACCCGGTTCCACGGGGTCAGCCGGTTCGCCGGGGCCTCGTTCAGCAAGCCCGCGCTGTTCTCCGGGGCGGCGTTCCTGGGTCGGGTGGAGCTGCGGGACTGCGACTTCGCGGGTGGGCTCTCCCTGCAGGAGGCCGAGTTCCGGGCCGGGGTGGACGCGCGCGGGGCGCGGGTGGGGCAGTTCGCGCACCTGGCCGACGCGCCGCCGCCGGAGCTGCGCGGCGGGCTGCGGGTCGTCGGGGAGGTGTCGCTGCGCGGCGGGCCGCGTGCGGGCTGGAACCTGGAGGGCGACGCGCCTGCGGGGGACGACGCGCCGGGGCAGGGCGACGTGCCGGGGAAGGGCCCTGCCTCCCCGGCGTGAGCCCATCGTGCTGGGGTCCCCACCCCCTGACCCGTGAACCCCCTTCCGTCACGGTGCGTCTTTCCGGGTGACACACCGGATGCGTCGTAAGCCGTTCGGGCGGACCATCGGTGTGCCGGAAGCAGCAGCACCGCAGACCGATCGGGGGCTTCGATGACGCCGGAGGGCCGAACACGCAGGTGGGCGACCCGGTGGGGCCTGCCCGCCACCGCGGCGGCGGTGCTGCTCGCCGTGGCGCGCACCACCGCGCTGCACGCCGAACCGCTGCCCGACGAGGGGGCGCCGGAGGGCTCGGACCAGCACTACGCGGGCTCGGAGATCGCCAAGCGCGAGGGCTGGGCGAGCGCGCGCTCGGCGGCGGCGCCCGACCAGACGGGCACGGTGCCCGGCATGGACGTGAGCAGCCACCAGGGCGACGTGGACTGGGGGCGGCCGTGGGGCGACGGGGCGCGGTTCGCCTACGTCAAGGCGACCGAGGGCACCGGGTACACCAACCCGCACTTCCAGCAGCAGTACGACGGTTCGCGCGGTGTCGGCATGGTGCGCGGGGCGTACCACTTCGCGCTGCCCGACCGCTCGGACGGCGGGACCCAGGCCGACTACTTCGTGGACCACGGCGGCGGCTGGGCGGGCGACGGGATGACGCTGCCCGGCGCGCTGGACGTGGAGTACAACCCGTACGGGGACACCTGCTACGGCAAGGACCAGGACGCGATGGCCGAGTGGGTGCGGCAGTTCAGCGGCAGGCTCGCCGAGCGCACCGGGCGGCACGCGACGATCTACACGTCGACGAGCTGGTGGAACCAGTGCGTCGGCGACAAGCTGCGGCTGGGCGAGTCGAACCCGCTGTGGGTCGCGCACTACACCGACCAACTGGGGCAGCTGCCGCACGGCTGGGACTACCAGACGTTCTGGCAGTGGCAGGCCGCCGGTCAGTTCCCCGGCGACCAGAACCTGTTCAACGGCGACGCGGGCCAGCTGACCAGGCTCGCGACGGGCTGATCACCCGGATGCGCGCGCTGCTCCGTTTTCGTGAGCTATTAACAATCAGTCTGGTCATCTTGTTAGAAGTGCCGCACACTGCGGTCGAGTCACTCCTGCAGGCTCGACCACGAGGAGTCGAACGATGAGGCCACTCGTCCGACGCGCGGTCGCCGCGCTCGCCTGCGCCGCCGCCGCACTGTCCACATCGGCGTCACCGGCGTTGGCCCTGCCCGAGGGCGACCACGCGATGGGGTCCCAGATCGCCAAGCACGAGGGGGTCGTGGAACGGCGGGTCGCACCGCGCGGGCCGTCCGCCGCCGCGGCCGTCTACGGCATCGACGTCAGCAGCCACCAGGGCAACGTGGACTGGGGCGGGCAGTGGAACGCCGGTCGGCGCTTCGCGTACGTCAAGGCGACCGAGGGGACCACCTACAAGAACCCCTACTTCGCGCAGCAGTACAACGGCTCCTACAACGTCGGCATGATCCGGGGCGGCTACCACTTCGCGCTGCCGGGGAACTCCAGCGGCGCCGCGCAGGCCAACCACTTCGCGAGCAACGGCGGAGGCTGGTCGAGGGACGGGCGGACGCTGCCCGGCGCGCTGGACATGGAGTACAACCCGTACGGCAGCACCTGCTACGGCCTGTCCCCGGCCGCGATGACCGCCTGGATCAAGGACTTCAGCGACACCTACCGGTCGCGGACCGGGGTCTACCCGGTGATCTACACGTCCACGAGCTGGTGGAACCAGTGCGTGAGCGGGGACTTCAGCAGCACCAACCCGCTCTGGGTCGCGCGGTACGCGTCCACGGTCGGGACGCTGCCGCGCGGGTGGGGCGTCTACACGATGTGGCAGTACTCGTCGTCGCCGATCGACCAGAACGAGTTCAACGGCGGCTACGACCGGCTGCAGGCGCTCGCCTACAGCTGACCCGCGCCGACCGGCCGCACCACGCGGGCGGGGCCCGCCGGACCGAAGTCCGACGGGCCCCGCCCTCCGTGCGACTCGCTCAGTCGAACAGCGCCGGGAGGGTGCCCTCCCACGCCTCGCGCAGCTCGGCCAGGCCCAGCTCGCCGAGGCCCTGGAACTCGAGGGACTCCGACTCCGGGTCCACCACGCCGACCTTGCGCCACGGCAGGCCGCGCGCGGTGCACATGTCGGTGAACCGCAGCTCCTCGGAGCGCGGCACGGCCACCAGCACGCGGCCCGCGGACTCGCTGAACAGGTCGGTGAACTCGTCCTCGGCCAGGAAGACGCGCGCGCCGGTCTCGCCGATCAGGCAGGTCTCGACCAGCGCCTGCGCCAGGCCGCCCTCGGCCAGGTCGTGCGCGGCCGACACCATGCCGTCGCGGGAACCGGCGACCAGCACCTCGCCGAGCAGCTTCTCCCGCGCCAGGTCGACCTTCGGCGGCAGGCCGCCCAGGTGGCCGTGCACGACGTGCGCCCACTCGGAGCCGCCGAACTCGGGACGGGTGTCGCCGAGCAGCAGCAGCGTCTCGCCCGCCTCCGCGCCGATCCCGGTGGGGATGCGGCGGCGGACGTCGTCGATGACGCCGAGCACGCCCACGACCGGCGTCGGCAGGATCGCCGTGGAGCCGGTCTGGTTGTAGAAGCTGACGTTGCCACCGGTCACCGGGATGCCCAGCTCGGCGCAGCCGTCCGCGAGGCCCTTCACGGCCTGCTCGAACTGCCACATGACCGCCGGGTCCTCGGGCGAGCCGAAGTTCAGGCAGTTGGTGACCGCGACCGGGGTCGCGCCGGAGGTGGCGACGTTGCGGTACGCCTCGGCCAGCGCCAGCTGCGCGCCCGCGTACGGGTCGAGCTTGGTGTAGCGGCCGTTGCAGTCGGTGGACAGCGCCACGCCCCGGTTCGTGCTCTCGTCGATCCGGATCATGCCGGAGTCGGAGGGCTGGGCGAGCACCGTGCCGCCGCGCACGTAGCGGTCGTACTGCTGGGTGATCCAGCGCTTCGACGCCAGGTTCGGCGACGCGGCCTGGCTCTTGACCAGCGCCAGCAGCTCGTCGCGGGCCGGGCGGGGCAGCGAGTCGGGCGTGTTGGCCTGGAGCTCGTCCTGGTCGGCCGGGCGCTCGATCGGCCGGTTGTAGACCGGGCCCTCGTGCGCGACGGTGCGCGGCGGGACGTCCACCACGACCTCGTCGTTCCAGGTGATGACCAGGCGGTCCCCGTCGGTGACCTCGCCGATCTCGGTGGCGATGACGTCCCACTTGGCGCAGACGGCCATGAAGGCGTCGACGTCCTCGGGCCGCACGACCGCGCACATGCGCTCCTGCGACTCGCTGGAGAGCACCTCGGCGGGCGTCATGCCGGTGGCGCGCAGCGGGACGCGGTCGAGGTAGACGTGCATCCCGCCGTCACCGGCCGAGGCCAGCTCGGAGGTCGCGCAGGACAGGCCCGCGCCGCCGAGGTCCTGGATGCCGACGACGATGCGCTCGGCGAACAGCTCCAGGCAGCACTCGATCAGGACCTTCTCGGTGAACGGGTCGCCGACCTGCACGGCGGGCAGCTTCTTGCGCTTGCCCGCGGAGTCGTCGAACGTCTCGCTCGCCAGCACGGACACGCCGCCGATGCCGTCGAGGCCGGTGCGCGCGCCGAACAGGATGATCTTGTTGCCCGCGCCGGACGCGTGCGCCAGGTGCAGGTCCTCCACGCGCATCGCGCCGACGCACAGGGCGTTCAGCAGCGGGTTGCCCTGGTAGGACTCGTCGAACACGACCTCGCCGCCGATGTTCGGCAGGCCCAGGCAGTTGCCGTAGCCGCCGACGCCCGCGACGATCCCGTGCACGACGCGGCGGGTGTCCTCCGCGTCGGGCGCGCCGAAGCGCAGCGGGTCCATCACGGCCAGCGGGCGGGCGCCCATCGCGAGGATGTCGCGCACGATGCCGCCCACGCCGGTCGCGGCGCCCTGGTAGGGCTCCACGTAGGACGGGTGGTTGTGGCTCTCCGCCTTGAACGTGATGGCCCAGCCGTCGCCGATGTCGACGACGCCCGCGTTCTCGCCGATGCCCGCGAGCATCTTCGAGCGCATCTCGTCCGTGGTGGTCTCGCCGAAGTACTTCAGGTGCACCTTGGACGACTTGTAGGAGCAGTGCTCGCTCCACATGACCGAGTACATCGCCAGCTCGGCGTCCGTGGGCCTGCGGCCCAGGATCTCCTTGATGCGGGCGTACTCGTCGTCCTTGAGGCCCAGCTCCTTGTAGGGCTGGTCCTGGTCGGGGGTCGCGAGCGCGGTGTCGACGGTGTCGGTCACGCCTTCACCACCGAGTCGATCAGGGAGAAGAACATGCCCAGTCCGTCGTCCGTGGGGCCGGTGAGCGCGTCGATGGCGTGCTCGGGGTGCGGCATGAGGCCGACCACGCGACCGTTCGCGCTCGTGATGCCCGCGATGTTGTTGCGGGAGCCGTTGGGGTTGTCGCCGACGTAGCGGAACACCACGCGGCCCTCGCCCTCCAGCTCGTCCAGGGTGGCCTGGTCGGCCTGGTAGCCGCCCTCGCCGGACTTGAGCGGCACGAGGATCTCGGCGCCGTCGTCGTAGCGGGTGGTCCAGGCGGTCGAGGTGTTCTCCACCTTGAGCCACTGGTCGCGGCACACGAAGTGCAGCTTGTCGTTGCGGGTCAGCGCGCCGGGGAGCAGGTGCGCCTCGCAGAGGATCTGGAAGCCGTTGCAGATGCCCAGCACCGGCATCCCGCCCCTGGCGGCGGTGACGACCTCCTGCATGACCGGGGCGAACCGGGCGATCGCGCCGCAGCGCAGGTAGTCGCCGTAGGAGAAGCCACCGGGCACGATGACCGCGTCGACGCCCTTGAGGTCGGCGTCGGCGTGCCAGAGGCTGACCGCCTCCCCGCCCGCGTAGGTGACGGCGCGGGCCGCGTCGACGTCGTCGAGCGTGCCGGGGAAGGTGATGACGCCGACCCTCATGCCTCGACCCGCCGGACGACCCAGTCCTCGATCACGGGGTTCGCCAGGAAGGTCTCGGCGATCTTGGCGAGCGTGGCGTCGTCGACGTCGTCGGCGACCTCCAGCTCGAAGTGCTTGCCCTGGCGGACACTGGTGACGCCCTCGAACCCGAGACGGGGCAGCGCGTTGGCCACCGCCTGTCCTTGCGGGTCGAGGATCTCGGGCTTCGGCATGACGTCGACGACGACTCGGGCCACGACAGGCTGCTCCCTGGTGGAGGGCGTGCGGTACCGCGCAACCGTACCTGAGCTGGGTGTTCATCGAGTTCACAGGTGGCGTGGGGCACAGGTTCACCTGATCGTGGGGGTGGAAAGGGCTGCTTAGGAAGCTTTCGGCTCAGCTAAGCTGATGGCAGCTTCGGCCCGTAAGCCGAGGAAGTGAGCACG
>NZ_JBQGCX010000600.1:0-1606 GCF_052038725.1 Actinosynnema sp. | reverse complement strand
GGTTCGTGCGCGAGCGGGGCGTGGCCGCGTTCAAGGTGCCGGACCTGGTGCGGGTGGTTCCGGAGTTCCCCGTGACCGGGGTGGGCAAGACGAGCAAGCGGGAACTGCGCGCGGCGCTGGCCGCCGCCGAGGAGGGGTGAGGGCGTTGTCGTTGCCGAGGATCGAGCCGTACGCGCTGCCGACGGCGGCCGAGCTGCCCGAGGGCCGGGTCGCCTGGACGCCGGACCCGGCGCGCGCCGCGCTGCTGGTGCACGACGCGCAGCGCTACTTCCTGGCGCCGTACGCGGGCGCCCCGGTTCCGGAGATGGTCGCGAACATCGCGGCGCTGGTCGCGGCGGCCCGCGAGGTGGGCGCGCCGGTGTTCTACACCGCGCAGCCCGGCCGCCAGGCGGATCAGGACCGCGGGCTGCTGACCGAGTTCTGGGGCGCGGGCCTCGGCGCGGTGATCGACGCCGACCCGTCGGCCGCCGACGTGGTGCCGGAGCGGGCGCCCCGCGAGGGCGACGAGGTGCTGGTGAAGTGGCGCTACAGCGCGTTCCAGCGCAGCGCCTTCGCCGACCGGCTGGCGGAGCTGGGCCGTGACCAGCTGCTGATCACCGGCGTGTACGCGCACATCGGCTGCCAGGCCACCGCGGTGGAGGCGTTCATGCGCGACGTGCGGCCGTTCCTGGTGTGCGACGCGGTCGCGGACTTCTCCCGCGAGCGGCACGACCAGGCCTGCGAGTACGTCGCGCAGCGGTGCGGCGTCGTGACCACCACGGCCGACGCGCTGACCGCGCTGTCGGCCCCGATTCCCGCTGGAGCGCAGGGATGAGCGAGCAGTCGTTGACCGCCGAGCGGGTGCGCGCGGACGTGGCCGAGGTGCTGGGCGTGGCGCCCGAGGAGCTGGACGGGGACGCCGACCTGCTGGACCTGGGCCTGGACTCGGTGCGGGTCATGGGGTTGGTGGAGCGCTGGCGCGCCGCAGGCGCCGAGGTGGAGTTCCCGGACCTGGCCGAGCAGCCGGAGCTGGCGCACTGGACGGCGCTGGTGGTGGGCTCGTGAGCGGGGCGGCGGGCCGTCCGCGCCGGGTCGACCACCGGGGCAGGCACCACGAGCGGATCGCCGAGGTGCGCGCCGGGCAGGCCGGTGGGGCGGAGAAGGTCGGCTACCCGATCCGGGTGCGCGCGGCCGAGGTGGTGCGCACCGCGCCGCTGGGGTCCGGGCTGATCCGGGTCACGCTCGGCGGGCCGGGCACCGAGGGCTTCGAGGCGCACTCGCCCGACGAGCACGTGAAGCTGATCTTCCCGGACGAGCGCGGGGAGCTGCGGCTGCCCGAGCCGAACGGGGACGTGCTGCGCTGGCCCAGGCCCGCGCCGGTCTCGCGCGAGTACACGGTGCGGCGCTACGACCCGGTCAGCGGCGAGCTGGACGTCGACGTGGCGCTGCACGCGGGCGGCCTGGGCTCGGACTGGGCGCAGGCGGCGAAGCCGGGTGACGTGGTGCACGTGGCCGGTCCGCCCGGCGGGCTGATCGTGCCGCACGACTACGACCGGTACCTGCTGGCCGGGGACATCACCGCGCTGCCCGCGATCGCCCGGTGGCTGGAGGAGCTGCCGCGCACGGC
>NZ_JBQGCX010000599.1:0-4861 GCF_052038725.1 Actinosynnema sp. | reverse complement strand
ACCGGGCGCGCTCCACCGCCGCCCGCCACAGCCCCTCGCCGGTTTGCTGGGCCAGGCCGGCGGCGTCCCGCCGCCCGGCGCCGCACAGGGCGGAGGCGAACCGCGCCACCTCGTCGTCGAACCCGCCGAGCCGCGCCAGCTCCGGCCCGACCGGTGGGCCGTCGGGGTCGAGGACGGCGGTGAGCCGCTGCTCCTCGACGGTCAGCGGGGCGGTCGGGTCGAAGCACCCCGGAGCGGCTCCGGGAGCGGCCGTCGCGGCGGGCGCGGCGGTCAGGGCGATCGTCAGGGCGGCCAGCACCGGTGTCACCGTGCGCAGTTGGAAGATCACCCCGTGATGTTCTCCGCCCGCCCGCCCGCGCGAAACCCGCTGAAGGACGGTGCTCGCGCCGCTCAACGGCGGCACCCCCGCGCGCGCTCGCCGCAGCGGCTCCCGGCGCAGGTCCAGGCGGTTGTTGAACAATCCGCGGGCCCGGTGGGCGGACCCCCGCCCAGTAGGATCGGCCCCATGACCACCGCTGAAGCCGGCACCTGGCTCCGCGCGCTCGCCGAGGACGGCGCGCGGATGAGCCGGTCCAGCACGGCCGAGCGGGTCGCCGACGCCCTCAGGGCTCGGGTGCTCGACGGGGCCATCAAAGCGGGCAGCCAGCTGTCCGAGAAGTCGCTCGGCGACGCGCTGCGCGTCTCCCGCAACACCCTGCGCGAGGCGTTCCGGCTCCTGACCCACGAGCGCCTGCTAGTGCACGAGCACAGCCGGGGCGTGTTCGTGCGGGTGCCGAGCACCGAGGACGTGGCCGACCTGTACGCCGCCCGCCGGGTGATCGAGGCGGGCGCGCTGCGGCGGTGGCCCGACGCACCCGAGGAGCGGCGCGCGCGGGTCGGGGACGCGGTCCGGTGGGCCGAGCGGCTGAGGGACGACGAGGACTGGGTGGGCGTGGGCACGGCGAACGGCCGGTTCCACGCGGCGATCACCGCGCTCGCGGGCAGCTCCCGGCTGGACGAGGAGGTGCGCCGCCTGCTCGCCGAGCTGCGCCTGGTGTTCCAGGTGGTGGGAGACCCCGAAGGCTTCCACCGCGACTACCTGCCGAGGAACCGCGCGATCGCCGACCTGCTGGAGTCGGGCGAGGTCGACGCCGCCGAGTCGGCGCTGCTGTCCTACCTGGACACCGCCGAGGAGCACGTCACCCAGGGGTTGGGCACGCTCTAGCCGTGCCGGGCGGTTCGGCTGCCGATGGGGTGAACGGGCCGCGCGCCACACCCGTCTCGTCACACCGGGTCAGCACTTGATCACGATTGCGCCACACAACCCAGGCACAGCAGGGCGAAAGCAGTGACGTTCGTCGCTCTCCCGTCCTAGCATCCCCCGACACCGTCGTCAGGGACGCTTGGAGGGCTCAGCTCAATGCCTCGACAATCGCCTGCCCGGAACACCGGGCTGCGGTGGAGCAACTGGAACCTCCTCCTGCTGCTCCCGCTGCTCATGCTCATCACGCCGTGGTTCAACTCCGACGAGCCCCGCGTGCTGGGCCTGCCGTTCTTCTACTGGTACCAGTTCGCGTTCGTCCCGCTGGGCGTGCTGTGCGTCGGCCTGGTCTACGTGAAGACCAAGGACGCCCCCGCAACGACCGGCCCCGACAAGCTCGACGTGGACGCCCTGGACGAGCGGGAGGCCGACCGGTGAGCACCGCACCGCTGCAGTGGACCGAGCTGTCGGTCTTCGCCGTCCTGTTCCTGCTGGTGACCGTGCTGGGCTTCGTCGCGGCGAAGTGGCGGGCGGGCGACACCCTCGACCACCTGGACGAGTGGGGCCTGGGCGGCCGGAAGTTCGGCTCCTGGATCACCTGGTTCCTGGTCGGCGGCGACCTGTACACGGCTTACACGTTCGTGGCCGTCCCGGCGCTGGTGTTCGGCGCGGGCGCGCTCGGCTTCTACGCGCTGCCCTACACCGTGGTGCTGTACCCGATCGTGTTCCTGCCGCTGGTGCGCATGTGGTCGGTGTCCAGGGTGCACGGCTACGTCACCCCGGCCGACTTCGTGCGCGGGCGGTACGGCTCGCACTGGCTCGCGCTGATCATCGCGATCACCGGCATCCTCGCCACGATGCCGTACATCGCGCTGCAGCTGGTCGGCCTGGAGGCCGTGCTGCGCACGATGGGCCTCAACGGCAGCGGGATCATGGGGCACCTACCCCTGTTCATCGCGTTCGTGATCCTGGCGCTGTACACGTACCAGTCGGGGCTGCGCGCGCCCGCGCTGATCGCGTTCGTCAAGGACAGCCTGATCTACGTGGTGATCCTGGTGGCGGTGATCTACCTGCCGGGCAAGTTCGGCGGCTGGGGCGCCGTCTTCGACACCGCGCAGGCGGCCTACGACAAGACGCCCGCGAAGTCGGACGGCGTGCTGCTGAACGCCAACAACCAGCTGCAGTACGCGACGCTCGCGCTCGGTTCGGCGCTGGCGCTGTTCCTGTACCCGCACTCGCTGACCGGCATCCTGGCCTCGCGCGGGCGGAACGTGATCAAGCGGAACATGGTGGCGCTGCCCGCCTACTCGCTGCTGCTGGGCCTGCTGGCGATGCTCGGGTTCGTGGCGATCAGCGCGGGCGTCAAGCCGATCACCAACCAGGCCACCGGGCGGCCGGACACGAACACGATCGTGCCGGTGCTGTTCGGGCAGGAGTTCCCGGCGTGGTTCGCGGGCGTGGCGTTCGCGGCCATCGGCATCGGCGCGCTCGTCCCGGCGGCGATCATGTCGATCGCGGCGGCGAACCTGTGGACCCGCAACATCTACAAGGAGTACCTGAAGAAGGACGCCACGCCCGCGCAGGAGGCGAAGCAGGCGAAGCTGGCGTCGCTGGTGGTGAAGTTCGGCGCGGTCGCGTTCATCGTGTTCATCGACCCGCAGTTCTCCATCGACCTGCAGCTGATCGGCGGCGTGGTGATCCTGCAGACGCTGCCCGCCGTGGCGATCGCGCTCTACACCCGGTGGTTCCACCTCCACGGCCTGGTCGCCGGGTGGGCCGCGGGCATGGGCTGGGGGATCTACCTGCTGTACACGATCCCCAGCGCGGACGGGAAGCGGCAGCACTTCGCCGGGTCGGCGCTGGCGCTGGACAAGCTGTCGCTGTTCGGCTGGCACCCGTTCCAGGGCTCGACGGTGCAGATCTACGTCGGCGTCGTGGCCGTCACGGCGAACCTCGTCGTGGCCGCGCTGGTGACGCTGGTGGCGCGCAGGTTCAAGGCCGCCAACGGGAGCGACGAGACCAGGCCGGACGACTACCACGTGGACGAGGACAGCGACCGGGTCAAGCCGGTGGCGGCCCACTGAGCCGGGAGGTCGCCAGCGCCGCGGCGCCGACGAGGCCCGCCCGGCTGCCCAGCCGGGCGGGCTCCACCCGCAGACCGTCCAAGTAGGACAGTCGGGCGTGCGCCGCGACGGTCTCCCGGACCGGGTCGAGGAGCAGGTCACCGACCTGCGCCACGCCACCGCCGACGACGGCCAGCTCCAGGTCGCACAGCGCGGCGGTGGCGACGACGGCCAGGCCGACCGCGCGGCCCGCGCGGCGGAACGCGGCCCGCGCGATTTTGTCGCCCGCGAGCGCGTCGGCGGCCAGGTGCGCGGCGTCGGCGCCCTCGGCCGCCCGCCAGCCCCGGCGGCGCGCCCAGGCGACCATCCTCGGCCCGCCCGCGACGGTCTCGGCGCACCCGCGACCGCCGCACGTGCAGGGCTCGCCGTCGTCCTCCACGACGACGTGCCCGATGTGGCCCGCGTTGCCGGTGCGCCCGAGCAGCAGCTCGCCGCCCACCACCAGCCCGCCGCCGACGCCGGTCGACACGACCAGGCCGACCATGTCGCCGCAGCCGCGGCCCGCGCCCGCCCAGTGCTCGCCGTAGGCCATGCACGGCCCGTCGCCGGCGAGCTCGACCGGGAGGCCGGGGAGCAGCGCGGACACCCGGTCCACCAGCGGGAAACCCCGCCAGCAGGCCACGTTGATGGGGCTGGCCGTGCCCACGACGAGGTCGACGGGCCCGGCGCAGGCGATGCCGACCCCGGCGACCTGCTCACCGGCGAGCGCCTCGTCGACGACCCGCGCGACGGCGGCCCAGGTGCGCTCGGGGTCGTCGGTCGGGGTGGGCTCCCGCGCGACGCGCACCACGGACCCGTCCCGCTCGACCAGCCCGGCGGCCACCTTGGTGCCGCCGATGTCCAGGGCCAGGACCAGGTCCGTCATTCGCGGGAGTGTAGTTCGGGGTCAGCGGCGGGCGCGGCGGGTTCGGCAGTCGCGGGCACCGGCGAGCGCGGAGGCGAGCGCGGCCTGGAAGCCGGGCACCTGCTCCACGTCGAGCGCGAAGCAGAACTCGGCCTCGGGCCCGATCACCTCGACCACGTCGCCGGACACCTCGATGACGCAGGTGCCCTCGGTCGCGTAGCTGTCGATGCAGTCGACCGGCCACTCCCGGCGGCCTACTCCAGGTGCATCCTCGGACACCGCCTGCGACATGTCTCCTCCAACCTGGTTGCATACACGCAACGCGAACCGCAGTCAGCTAAAACTTAAGCCAAGCATGAGCCCCTTAACCATCGCCCGATGGAGTGGAACACCCATGTCCTCAGTCCGGCCGACAGTCGAGCGGCTGCAACTCGGCGTCAGCCTCACCAGACTCCGAACAGCCGCGCGGAAGTCCCAGAGCGAGGCCGCGAGCGCGATCGACCGCACGGCGGCGCGGCTGAGCCAGGTCGAGAACGGCAAAGGCAGCCTCGGGACGGAGGAACTGCTGAAGCTGCTGGACTTCTACGGCGTCCAGGGCAACGAGCGGAGCACGATCCTCGCGCTGGGCACGGCCGCGCGACGGCGGTCGGTGCG
>NZ_JBQGCX010000598.1:0-8383 GCF_052038725.1 Actinosynnema sp. | reverse complement strand
AGTGAACCCGGAAGTGAGCCCGGAAGTGAGCACCGACGGCGCGGGCGCGCGCGGGGTGTCGCGGCGACGGGTGTTCGGCCTGGCGGGCGCGGGTGTCGCGACCGCCGGGCTGGGCGCGGCGGCGGGCGCGCTGGCCGTGCGCGCGGTGGAGGCGCTCCCGACCGGCGCGGCCCCGTCCGTAGCCGACCCGACGGCCGCCGTGCCGTTCCGGGGCGAGCACCAGGCCGGGATCGCCACCCCGGCGCAGGACCGGATGCACTTCGTGGCGTTCGACGTCACCACCACCGACCGGGAGGCGCTGGTCGGCCTGCTGCGGGACTGGACCGCCGCCGCCGAGCGGATGACCTCCGGGTTGGAGGCGGCCGAGGGCGGCGCGGTCGGCGGGTCGCCGCAGGCGCCGCCCGCCGACACCGGCGAGGCGCTGGACCTGCCCGCGTCGGCGCTCACCCTGACGATCGGCTTCGGCCCGTCCCTGTTCGACGGCCGGTTCGGGCTGGCGGACCGGCGGCCGGAGGCGCTGGTGGACCTGCCGAGGTTCAAGGGCGACGCGCTGGACCCGGCCAGGTCCGGCGGCGACCTGTGTGTGCAGGCGTGCGCGAACGACCCGCAGGTCGCGGTGCACGCGGTGCGGAACCTGGCGCGGATCGGGTTCGGCCGGGCGGCGGTGCGCTGGTCGCAACTGGGGTTCGGGCGCACCTCGTCCACGTCGACCGCGCAGGCGACCCCGCGCAACCTGTTCGGCTTCAAGGACGGCACGAACAACCTGAAGGCCGAGGACCCGGCGGCGCTGGAGCGGCACGTGTGGGTCGGGGAAGGCGACGGTCCGGCGTGGATGACCGGAGGCACCTACCTGGTGGCGCGGCGGATCCGGATGCACGTGGAGACCTGGGACCGCGCCCCGCTGGCCGAGCAGGAGGCGATCACCGGGCGGCACAAGGGAAGTGGCGCGCCGCTGGGGCAGCGCGACGAGTTCGACCCGGTGGACACCTCGGTGCTCGGGGCGGACGGGGCGCCGGTGGTGCCGGTGAACTCGCACGTGCGGTTGGCGTCGGAGAACCTGGGCGGGGCGCGCATCCTGCGGCGGGGGTACAACTTCACCGACGGCAGCGACGGCTTCGGACACCTGGACGCCGGGTTGTTCTTCGTGTGCTTCAACCGGGACAGCCGGAGCCAGTTCATCCCGGTGCAGCGGGTGCTGGCGGGCGCCGATCCGATGGTGGAGTACCTGGAGCACAACGGTTCCGCGCACTTCGCGGTGCCGCCGGGGGTGCGGGAGGGCGAGTTCTGGGGCCAGGCGCTGTTCGACTGACCCGAGGTGTCCCCCGCGCGGGTTCCCTCGCACGGCAGCCACGGATGGTCCGGTGCAACCGCTCCGAGTACCATCCGCACCGTGACCGAGGCCACGCGCGGGGACACCACCGGTGGGCAGGCCCGCCGCCGACCGGGCGCGCTGGCGGCGGAGGTCCTGCACGCCCTCGTGGAGGCGGGGAAAGCGCTCACCCCCGCCGAGGTCCTGGAGCGGCTGGCCCCGACGGGCGCGCGCTCGTACAGCGCGGTGGTGACGACGTTGACGCGGCTGCACGGGAAGAGCGCGGTGACGCGGGTCAAGGACGGCCGCGCCTACCGCTACTCGGCGACCGCCGACCCGTCCGCGCTGGTGGCCTGGCGCATGGCCCGCCTGCTGGAGGCGGAGGCGGACCACGCGCCGGTGCTGACCCGGTTCGTGCGCGGGCTCAGCGAGGACGACGAGGCGGTGCTGCGCAGGCTGCTGGCGGACGGTGGGGCCTGACCGCTTGAGGCGGGTGAAGCAGCACTCGACCACGCTGTGCGGCTTGCAGGGGTCGGGGTCGAAGGCCGGTGGCCTGCCGCCGACCGAGCCCTTGGCCCTGCGGCGGGCGATCCGGTCGACACGTTCCGGGATGGCGGCCTTGATCGGCCGCCGCCGTAACGCGGTGCGGGCGCTCGGATGGGCGTGGGCGTTGTCGGCGATCACCCGTCCCACCCGCACCCGCCGCCCGTCCACGGCGATGTCGTGGATGCCGTCGAGCAGCGGTGGCGGTTGCGGGTTGTCGCCGGCCCTGGCCGGGCGTGAGGATCACCGTCGGCGGCAGACCCGCCGAGTCGACGGCCGGGTGCAGCTCGTCCGTCAGCTCACTACGTCCGACCACCCACCACCACCACGATCACGAGAAAGATCCGCAGGACACGCCTAGTCCCCCGAACCCGCGCGGCGGCGGCGAAACCCTTGCGGCGCCCGGACCCTCACCCCGTCCGTCGCTGCCGGTACGCCTTCGTCTTGGTCCGGTTGCCGCACACCGCCATCGAGCACCACCGCCCGCCGCCGTTGCGGGAGGTGTCGTAGAACGCCCACCGGCAGTCCGGGGCCGCGCACAGCCGCACCCGCCGCCACCGCCCGTCGCCGACGGCCGCCACCACGAGGTCCAGCAGCGCGTCCACGCCCGGCGCCACCGGTTCCGCCGCGACGCGCAGGTTCCCCTCGCCGTCCGGGACGAGCCGGAGCGGGAACGCGAGCGGCGTGGTGGCAGGCTCCGCCAGCGAGCGGCGCAGCGCGGCGCGCAGCTCCCGCGCCGCCGCCAGGTGCGCGGCGCTCGGGCGGGTCCCCTCGGGCACGAGGCCGTGGCGCGCCAACCAGCGCGCGAGCGCCGCCTCGTCGGTCAGCTCGTCCGTCGGCGCGTGCGCCTCCCCGTGCCTGCTGAACGTCCGCTCGTCGAGCGTGTTGAGGAACGCCTCGACCACGTGCACCCGATCTTCCACGACACCATCGTAGCTCCCCACTGGTGTCCCAGCGACACCGGTGTTACGTTTTACCGGTGTCGAATCACCCGGTTCTCTCCGTGTCCGACGACGACCTGGCAGACCTGCGCGACCGGCTCCGCCGCACCCGCTGGGCCGCGCGCTGGCCCACCCCCGCCTGGGAGGCGGGCACCGACCCCGACGAGCTGGAGCGGTTGGCCCGCCACTGGGCGGACGGCTACGACTGGCGCGCCCGCGAGGCCGAGATCAACGCCCTCCCGTCGCACTTCGCCGAGGTCGACGGCGTCCGGCTGCACTACCTGCGCTACGACGGCGCGGGCGACGCGCTGCCGCTCGTGCTCACCAACGGCTGGCCGAGCACCTTCTACGAGCTGGTCGGACTCGCGGAGCGCTTGGCCGCCAGGGGTTTCACCACGATCGTCCCCTCACTGCCCGGCTACCCGCTCTCCGCGCCCCGGCCGTCGCTCACCTCCACCCCCACCCACGAGCTGTGGCACCGGCTGATGCGCGAGGAGCTGGGCTTCGCCCGCTACGGCGCGCACGGCGGCGACCTCGGCGCGGGCGTGTCGACGCTGCTCGCCAAGGCGCACCCCGAGTCCGTGGCCGGGCTGCACCTGATGGCCGTCGCCCCGCCCGCCCGGCACGACGCCGGGCCGCTGACCGACGCCGAGCGCGCGCACGCCGGGCGGGCGCGGACGTGGTGGGACGAGGAGGGCGCGTACGAGCACCAGCACCGGACCCGCCCGCTCACGCTCGCGCCCGCGCTGTCCGACTCGCCGGTCGGCCTGCTGTCGTGGGTCCTGGAGAAGTACCGCGCGTGGAGCCACACCGGGCTGCGCGCGCACAGCGACGACTTCCTGCTCACCCAGGCGTCCCTGTACTGGTTCACGAACTCGATCGGGACGTCGCTGCGGCCGTACTACGAGCACGGTCGCGCGCCGGAGCCCGAGGCCGACCGGGTGGAGGCGCCGACCGCCGTGGCGCTGTTCCCCGGCGACCTGGCGACCCCGCCGAGGGAGTGGGCGGAGCGGACCTACCGGGTCGTGCGGTGGACCGAGCTGCCGCGCGGGGGCCACTTCGCGCCGGTCGAGGAGCCGGAGCTGCTGGCCGATGACCTGGCGGGGTTCTTCGGCGACCTGCGCTGATCCCCGAAAGCGCTGTGCCGCGCCAAAGTGGTCGGGCGCGGCCCCCGAGAGGACCGCGCCCGCCCACCGGCTCTGCGCGCCCTACTCGCCGTCCGCCACCGCGCCGTCCGCCACCGAGTGGTGCCGACCGATCGGCAGCATGAGCGGCTTGCCGGAGACCGGGTCGGTGATCACGCGGCAGTCCAGGCCGAACGTCGCGCGCACGCCCTCCTCCGTCAGCACCTCCGCCGCCGGACCAGCCGAGTGCAGCGCGCCGTCGGCCAGGGCGATCAGGTGGTCCGCGTAGCGGGCGGCGAGGTTGAGGTCGTGCAGGACCATCACGATCGTCGTGCCGCGCGCGCGGTTCAGGTCGGTCAGCAGGTCCAGGACCTCCACCTGGGGGCTCACGTCCAGGAACGTCGTGGGCTCGTCCAGCAGCAGCAGATCGGTCTGCTGGGCCAGGACCATCGCGATCCACACCCGCTGCCGCTGCCCGCCGGACAGCTCGTCGACCGAGCGCTCGGCCAGGTCGGCGGTGGAGGTGGCGTCGAGGGCCGCGGCCACCGCGACGTCGTCCTCCTTGCTCCAGCGGGACATGATGCCCTGGTGCGGGTGCCTGCCCCGGCCGACCAGGTCGGTCACGGTGATGCCCTCGGGGGCGATCGGCGCCTGCGGCAGCAGGCCCATGACCCGCGCCAGCTCCTTCGCGGGCGTCTTGTGCACGAGCTTGCCGTCGAGCAGGACCCGGCCGCCCTTGGGGGCGAGCAGCCGGGACATCGACCGCAGGAGCGTGGACTTGCCGCACGCGTTGGCCCCGACGATCACGGTGATCCTGCCGGGCGGGATCTCCAGGTCGAGCCCGCTGATGACCGTCCGGTCCCCGTAGCCGATGGTCAGGTCCTCGACCGCGAGGGTGTGGGTGGTGGTCACAGCGAGCCTCCGGCTCGGTTGGTGCGGATGATGAGGTAGATCAGGTACGGGGCGCCGAGGACGCCGGTGACGACGCCGACCGGGTAGCGGGCGGGCAGCAGGTACTGGCCGCTGTAGTCGGCCACCAGCACCAGCAGCGAGCCGACGAGCATCGCGGGCACCAGGAGCGACCCGCCGGGGCCGACCAGCCTGGCCGCGATGGGCCCGGCCAGGAACGCGACGAACGCGATCGGGCCGCAGGCGGCGGTGGCGAAGGCGATCAGGCCGACCGAGGCGATGACGACGGTGAGCCGGACCAGCTCCACGCGCACGCCCAGCGCGCCCGCCGCGTCCTCGCCCAGCTGCATCGCGCCCAGCCGCCGGGTCTGCGCCAGCAGCAGCGGCACGAGCACGACCGAGGCGAGCAGCACGGGCAGGACGTCGGTCCACGACGAGCCGTTGAGGCTGCCGGTCAACCAGACCAGGGCTTCCTGCAGGTCCCACTCGCCCGCGCTGGTGAGGATCCAGTCGATGGCGCTGTGCAGCATGGCGGCGGTGCCGATGCCGATCAGGACCAGCCGGGTGCCCGCGCCGCCGGACTTGAACGCCAGCAGGTACACCAGCAGCGCGATGAGCAGGCCGGCGACGATCGCGAACGCGGCGACGGTGGCGCCGGACAGGCCCAGCACGACGATCGCGAACGCGGCGGCGGCCGAGGCGCCCGCGCTGATGCCGATGATGTCGGGGCTGGCCAGGGGGTTGCGCAGCATGGTCTGGAAGGACACGCCGCCGAGCCCGAAGCACAGGCCCGCCAGGGTGGCCAGGGCGGTGCGGGGCAGGCGGAGCCTGCCGACGGTGAACGAGGCGCCGGGCACCTGCTCGCCGAGGACGACCGCGAGGACGTCGGACGGCGGGTAGTACCGCTGGCCGAACATCAGCGACACGGCGATCATCACCAGGATGAGCGCGGTGAGCACGGCGATGACGATCCGCCTGCGGCGGGCGTTGCGGCGGCGGGTTCGGGTGACCGCGTCCAGTGTGGACGGCGCGGCGGCGGCGACGGCGCCGAGCGCGGCGTCGCGGTGGGCGGCGCGGGTGGCGGTGTCGGTCACAGCGATCGGACCTTCTGTCGGCGGACTACCCAGATGAAGAACGGCGCGCCGATCAGCGCGGTGATGATGCCGACGTCGATCTCCTCGGGCCGGGTGACCACGCGGCCGACGACGTCGGCGGTGGTGAGCAGCGCGGCCCCGCCGAGCGCGGAGAGCGGCAGCAGCCAGCGGTGGTCCGGGCCGACGAGGAGCCTGCACAGGTGCGGCAGGACCAGGCCGACGAACCCGATCGGGCCCGCGGCGGCGGTGGCCGCGCCGCACAGCACGACCGCGCCGACGGAGGCGAGGGTGCGGGTGAGCAGCACGCGCTCGCCGAGCCCGGCGGCGCCGTCGTCGCCCAGCGCCAGGGAGTTCAGGCCGCGCGCGGTGGCCAGGCACAGCAGCAGGCCGACGACCAGGAACGGCAGCACCGTGGCGATGCCCTCGTAGGAGCCGCCGCCGACGCCGCCGATCTGCCAGGAGCGGAACGTGGCGGAGATGTCGTTGCGGGACCGCACTACCGCGCTGATCCGGGTGTTGAGCGCGGCCGACGACACGGCGCCCGCGAGCGCGAGCTTGAGCGGCGTGGGGCCGCCCCGGCCCAGCGAGCCGATGGTGTGGACGAGCACGGCGGTGACGGCCGCGCCGAGGATGGCCACCCAGATGTGGGCGGAGGCCTTGACCAGGCCGAAGGAGGTCATGCCGACCGCGATGGCCAGCGAGGCCCCGGAGTTGACGCCGAGGATTCCGGGGTCCGCCAACGGGTTGCGGGTCACGCCCTGCATGACCGCGCCGGAGATGCCGAGCGCGGCGCCGACGACGACGGCGAGCAGGGTGCGGGGCACGCGCTTGGCGACGGCGGCCTGCGCCAGGGTGTCCTGGGAGCCGCCCAGGCCCGCGAGGACGTCGTCGAAGCCGATGTCGCGGGCGCCGAGCACGACCGAGGCGAGCGCGGCGGCGGCCAGGACGACGATCAGCGCGACCAGCCAGGTGAGCCGGACACGAGCAGGGTGCCGCCTCTCGGCGGCACCCTGGTCGGACCGGTGGGTCGCGGTGGTCACTTCACCTTGTCGGCGGCAGCGGCGATCTTGCCCGCGTACTCGTCGAGCACCCACGACACGGACATCGGCGTGGGGTTGGCGGCGGTGCCCGCGGGGCCGCTGCCGGAGAGCATCACGACGGCGCCGTTGGCGACGGCCGGGAGCTTGGACATCAGCGGGTCGGCCTGGAGCGCGGCCAGGACGGTGTCGTCGCCGTAGCCGATGATGATGTCGACGTCGTTGAACACGTCGATCTGCTCGGTGCTCTGCTTGAGCGAGAACTTGTCGGTGGTGGCCGACAGGTCCGCGATGGACTTCGGGTGGGTCATGCCCAGGTCCTCGAAGAACATGGCGCGGGTGTCGTGCGTGGTGTAGAAGCCGATCTGGCTCAGGTTGGTGGTGTCGAAGTGCGTCATGAACATCGCCGACTTGCCGACCAGCTGCGGGTGCTTGGCCTTGGCGTCGGTGATCTGCTTCTCGATGTCCGAGATGAGCTTCTTGCCGTCGTCGGCGCGGCCCATGGCCTTGCTGCTGAGCTCGATGCTCTCGCGCCACGGGGTGGCCCACGCGGTCTTCGGGTAGGCGACGACCGGCGCGATGTCGCTGAGGGTCTTGTAGTCCTCGGCGGTCAGGCCCGAGTACGGGGCCAGGATGACGTCGGGCTTGGTGTTGGCCACGCCCTCGAAGTCGATGCCGTCGGTCTCGTCGAACAGGACCGGGGCCTCGCCGCCGAGCTCCTTGAGCTTCTCGGACACCCAGGGCAGGACGCCGTCACCGTCGTCGTCGCCGAAGTTGGCCTTGGCCATGCCCACGGGCACGACGCCCAGCGCGAGCGGCACCTCCTGGTTGGCCCAGTTGACCGTGGCGATGCGCTCGGGCTTGGCCTCGATCGTGGTCTTGCCGAGGGCGTGCTCGATGGTGATCGGGAACGCGCCGGTGTCCCCGGCCGGCTGCGAGCCGGAAGCGGCGGTGTCGGACCCACCACCGGAGGAGCAGGCGGTGAGGACGATCGCTGCGGCGGCGGCGATGGCGCCGGCTCGCAGGCGGTGTGTGCGCACGGGGGGACCCTTCTCGAAAGCAGCGTGAGCGGCGCCCCGGCCGGTTCGCGGGCGTGGCGCCACCGGGCGGTCACGACGCTGCGCGACCCCCCGAAAGTATGCTTAGCCTAACCTCATGAACTACCCCGAGATCAAGCCGAGAGGGCGCTTCGGCCGTGTGATCTGAGTCGGACATCGCCGACCAGCGTGATGAAACGGGCGCCAGGGGTCACGGCGCGGAGGTGCGCCGACGTCACTCGCCGTGGTGGCCGACCGGAGCATAGACGTTCGGGCGGCGAACGGTCCGCACGGGCGTCGCGGCAGGCTTTCCAGGGGGCTCGTGAGGGGTCTCCCCGACCCCGGACACGCCGGGTCCCCGGGGCGGCGGTGGCGCGCCGGGGCCACCG
>NZ_JBQGCX010000597.1:0-3208 GCF_052038725.1 Actinosynnema sp. | reverse complement strand
CCCCGGCGGACCACCCCGGACAGCCCCGGACCGGCGGCGCCGCCCGGTACGGTCTTCGCCGTGCCCCCCGCCATCACCACCGTCCCCGACACCCGCGCGCTCCTGGCCACCGCCGTGAAGGCCGTGGGCGGAGCCGAGCGCGAGGGGCAGGTGGACATGGCGCTCGCCGTCGAGCGCTCCATCCGCACCGGCGAGCACCTCGCCGTCCAGGCGGGCACCGGCACCGGCAAGTCGCTGGCCTACCTGGTCCCCGCGCTGCGGCACGCCGTCGCCGAGGAGAGCACCGTCGTCATCTCGACGGCGACGATCGCCCTGCAGCGCCAGCTCGTCGACCGGGACCTGCCGCGCCTGGCGAAGGCCCTGCGCAAGGAGCTGGGCCGGGAGCCGCGCTTCGCGATCCTCAAGGGCAGGCGCAACTACCTGTGCATGCACCGCCTGCACAGCGGGGCCCCGGACGAGCCGGAGGAAGCGGGCCTGTTCGACCCGTTCGCGGTGTCCAAGCTCGGCCGCGAGGTGAAGCGGCTGCACGAGTGGTCCTCCGACACCGAGACCGGCGACCGGGACGAGCTGGTGCCGGGCGTGCCCGACCAGGCGTGGAAGCAGGTGTCGGTCACCGCGCGCGAGTGCCTGGGCGTGAGCAAGTGCCCCATCGGCGCCGACTGCTTCGCCGAGAAGGCCCGCGCCGAGGCGGGGCGGGCGGACGTCGTGGTCACCAACCACGCCATGCTCGCCATCGACGCCCTGGAGGGCTACCAGGTGCTGCCCGACCACGACGTGGTCGTGATCGACGAGGCGCACGACCTGGTCGACCGGGTCACCTCCGTGGCGACCGAGGAGCTGGGCTCGGCGGCGATCACGACGGCGGCCCGGCGGTGCGGCAAGCTCGTCGACCAGGCCGTCGCGGACCGGCTCGCCGAGGCCGGTGACGGGCTCGGGATGCTGCTGGAGGACGCGCCCGCGGGCCGGTTGGAGTCGCTGCCGAAGGCGCTGGCCACGACGGTGGCGGCGGTGCGGGACGCGGCGCGGGTGTGCATCACCTCGCTCGGGCCCGAGCGCAAGGAGGACGTGGAGGGCTCGACGGCGCGGAAGCTGGCGCTGTCGCTGCTGGACGACATCCACGACTGCGCGGTGCGGGTGCTGGGGGCGTTCGACGACGAGCACGACGTGGTGTGGGTGTCCGGCGACTTCGGCGGGAACCGCGCGCCGGTGCTGCGGGTCGCGCCGCTGGGCGTCGGCGGCCTGCTGCGGGAGCGGCTGTTCGGCAAGCGCACCACGGTGCTGACGTCGGCGACGCTCACCCTGGGCGGCACGTTCGACACGCTGGCCAGGCAGTGGGGGCTGCCCGCCGCGTCGGGCGCGCGGAAGGCCGAGGGCGGCGGGAAGGCGGCGGGGACCGCGACGGACAAGGAGCCGCCGTCGGACCTGGGCGCGGTGAAGTGGACCGGGCTGGACGTGGGCTCGCCGTTCGAGCACGGCAGCAGCGGCATCCTGTACGTGGCGCGGCACCTGCCCCCGCCCGGTCGCGACGGCCTGCCGCCCGCGTACCTGGACGAGCTGGAGGGCCTGGTGAACGCGGCGGGTGGGCGCGCGCTGGGGCTGTTCTCCTCGATGCGCGCGGCGAAGGCGGCGACCGAGGCGCTGCGCGGGCGGGTGGACTTCCCGGTGCTGTGCCAGGGCGACGACCAGACCGGGCAGCTGGTGAAGCGGTTCGCCGAGGACGCGCGGACGTGCCTGTTCGGCACGCTGTCGCTGTGGCAGGGCGTGGACGTGCCCGGTCCCTCGCTGCAACTGGTGGTGATGGACCGCATCCCGTTCCCCAGGCCCGACGACCCGCTGGCGTCGGCGCGGCAGAAGGCCGTGGCCTCCAGGCGCGGCAACGGGGTCCTGACCGAGACGTCCACGCTCGCGGCGCTGCTGCTGGCGCAGGGCGCGGGGCGGTTGCTGCGGTCGATGAACGACAAGGGCGTGGTGGCGGTGCTGGACCCGAGGCTGGCGACGGCGCGCTACGGCGGTTTCCTGCGCGCGTCGCTGCCGCCGTTCTGGACCACGTACGACACCGAGGTGGTCAAGGCGGCGCTGAAGCGGCTGGACGCGGCGAACAAGTAGGGCCCCGCCCCTCCCCCGCTCAGCCGTCGACGAGCAGTCCGCGCAGCGGTCCCTGGAGCCGTTCGGAGCGGCGGGACACACCGGGCAGGCGCACCGCCCGGTGGTCGCCCGCGCGGCCGGCGCCGGGGTCGAGCGCGGCGCGCCAGAGCCGGTCCACGACCTCCTCGGGCGGTCCGTCCACTTCGGACTTGCCCAGCCCGAGGTGCTCGCCCCACAGCCGCAGCCGGGTGTCGCGGGCCAGCTCCGGGTCGTCGGTGACGAGGTTGACCTCGGTGTCGTTGAACAGCGAGTGCTCGTTGAGGTTGGCCGAGCCGAGGGTGAGCCAGCGGTCGTCCACGATCGCCAGCTTGGCGTGCACGTAGACCGGGCTGCCGTCGTGGGCGGCGAGGGTGGCCGCGACCAGGCGGCCGTTGCCGTCGTCGGCGTCCAGGAGCCTGCCGAGCTGGCCGCGCGTGGTGTCGGCGCCGTTGCTGGGCTTGCGGGGCAGCACGAGCACGACGCGGAAGCGCGGGTCCGGCGGGGTGCGGAGCTTGTCGATGAGGATCTCGACGACCTCGGGCGACCAGAGGAACTGGTTCTCCAGGTAGACGAGCCGCTCGGCGGAGCGCAGGCCGCGCAGGTAGGCGTCGGCGAGGCTGAAGTCGCCGCGCGGGGCGAAGTCGTAGGTGCGCTCGGGCACGGTGCGCGCGATCTGCACGCTGGACCGGCCCTTGGCCTCGGGCACCCGCGGTTCGGGCAGCTCCTCGCGCGCGATCTCCTGCCAGCGCTGCCGGAAGTGCTCGGCGACGTCGGCGACGGCGGGCCCCTCGATCCGGGCGGCGAGGTCGTGCCACCCCACGGGCTCGCGCGGCGGGTGGTCGGTGGTGTCGTGCCGGTCGCCGTCGAGCGCGGTGAAGTCCAGGCCGCCGACGAAGGCGACCTCGTCGTCCACGACCACGATCTTCTCGTGGTGGCAGTGCAGGGTGCGCTCGCGGGTGTCGAGCAGGCAGCGCACCCGGCTGTCCCGCTCGAACTCGGCGGTGGACCGCCGGGCGCGCTCGCGGGTCGGCTCGAACAGCGGCACGGGCGGCCCGCCCCACACGAGCATCCGCACGTCGACCCG
>NZ_JBQGCX010000596.1:0-2208 GCF_052038725.1 Actinosynnema sp. | reverse complement strand
GCCCGGTGGTTACCCCAGCGCCCCGGCGAGGTCTTCCATCCAGACCAGGCGGGCTTTGACCTGCTCGTCCCCCGCGCTGGCGGTCAGCAGGTCGGTGGCTTGGTCAGCGCTGGAGGAGGTCATCCGGTGCGTGCCGTCGGGAGCGACCAGCTCGGCACGGTCGGGGAAGGCCATGCCGTAGGCAGCCACCTCGACCTCACGGCGCGGAATCCGCTCGTAGACGACGGCGAACAGGCGTGGCATCTCGTCGACGACGAGGGCCCGCACGAGAGCGCGGAACCCCTCCACGGTGTAGACCGGCGCGTTCTCGTCCCGGTCGTCCTCGTGCTCTGTCACGGTGTCACTGATTGTGCTGTTCATGGTTTCCCCGGAAATCCTTGTCGGCGTGATGGAGATGCCCAGGCGGGCGTTATTCCACCGTTTCCGGATTGAGCAAATCATCATTCCCGCCTGTCGGACCAGCGCGATGACCGGGCGACTACAGGGCGAGTTCAGGGCGTGTCGTCCGTTTCTGCGGTTCTTCACGCCCGTGCGGGTGGATGTCCATCAAGTCTTTGTTGTTTCCGCGTGGGGCGGAGCTAGGGTCGGGTGACCATCGTGTCCAGGGGGTGGGGAATGGCCATGCGACGTCGGCGGTTGATCGCCCGACGGGAGCTGCTGGGGCACACGCAGGAATCGCTCGCGGCCGAGCTCGGGGTGGACCTGTCCACGGTGGGCCGGTGGGAACGCGGCGCCCAGGGGCTGACGCCGGGGATGCGCCCCCGCCTGGCCAAGGCGCTGAAGGTCTCCGCCACCGACCTCGCCGCGCTGTTCGCCTCCGACGAGAAGACCGAGGCGCCCGGTGACGCGGTGCGGCGCAGTCAGGAGCAGTGGCTGCGGGTGCGCAAGGCACCCGGCGCGCGGGGGCGGGAGCTGGCCGAGCTGGCGGCCTGGTTGTACCCGGCGGGACAGCGCGCGCCCGGCGGGCACGTCCTAGCCGGTCCCGGCTGGCTGCTGCCGCAGCCCATAGAGCTGGAACAGGTGCGATTGCACTTCACCGACCAGACCCCGCCCGTCCCGGAACTGCCGTCAACAGCAGGGTTGTTGCCCCTGAACGACCGAGGCGAGCCGTACACCGACTACAGCCGCGCGGTGCGCGACCTGGTACGTCCGCGCCTGCTGGAGAACCGTGTCAGCTACCGCCTGCTCGGCCTGCGCGCGGTCGACGGGACGCTGGAGCTGGAGTTCGGCACCACCACGTTCTTCGAGGTCTTCCACGTCAAGTCCTGCCTGGCGCACGAGTTCAAGGCCGCCTACCTGGCCGCCCAGGGCTCGGTGCCCGGCTGGGACGCCCTGCCGCTGCGCCAGGCCATCGGCGACCCGTTCGACCCGCGGCGGCTGGTGATGTCGCCGGGCATCGTCACCCTCACCCTGCGCCGAGGCGCTGGTGACGGGCACCGGTTCGTGCTGCACGAGCGGGACGGGGACTCGGTCGCTGACGGCGGCAGCCTGTGCTCCCTGATGCCTGCGGGCGAGTTCCAGCCGTCCTCGGTGCAGGCGGTGGACGTGCGCAACGACTTCTCCTTGTGGCGCAACATCATGCGCGAGTACTCCGAGGAGTTCCTGGCCAACCCCGAGCACGACGGCAACGGCGCCCGCGCCATCGACTACGCCAGCGAGGAACCCTTCGCCTCGTTCGAGCAGGCGCGGGCCGCCGGGCAGCTGCGGGTGTGGCACTACGGCCTGGTGGCGGACCCGCTCACCCTCGGCCCGAGCCAGCGCACCGTCGCGGTGGTCGACGACGTCGAGTTCGACCGGCTGTTCGGGGCGATGACGCGGGTCAACGACGAGGGCCGGGTCGTGGGCGAGGGCGGCAGGGCGGACATGCCGTTCACCGACGAGGCGATCACCCGGCTGGAGCCTCGGTTGTCGCCGGGGTCGTTGAGCCTGCTGCGCATGGCCTGGCGCGACCGCCACCTCCTGCTCGGTTGACCGCTTCTACTGCCTGGCGGAAAGGCGGCGTGAACAAGGCGCGAAGTAGGCGATGAGACAGCGTTGAACCCGTTGAGCTGCGAAAACAGCTCTGCGGTGGATTCGACCCGAGGTGGGCGTAACTTCCCGAAAGGGCACGGGAAAGCTACGGGAAAGCTACGGGAGAGTCGTTATCGTGACGGCTGGGTCGGCAGAACGACGATGGCGAGGGAGTGGTCGTGCAGGGACGTGGTGAAG
>NZ_JBQGCX010000595.1:0-1941 GCF_052038725.1 Actinosynnema sp. | reverse complement strand
TCATGGGGAAGATGTCCGACTACGTCGAGATGACCCAGATGGACAGTTGGGATACCTTCACCCAGGCCGGGAATGCCTACAACAAGGCCCGGCTGCACGCGCGGTACGCGGTCAAGGCACCCGAGATCACCGCCGTGATCCACGACCTGGAGGCTGTCGGTGCGCAGCTCACCGAGCGCACCGGCAAGCTAATCCAGAGCAAGCGCGACGCGCACGGCGAAGCACCGATTGAGGACATCCTGAGCGCGTTGGAAATCCCTCGTGGGATCAACCACCTGTTGAACCGGTTGGAAGAATTGACGGACCAGCACTTCAAGGAGTCCGGCAGGCAGGCTTAGCCGCCCGTCTCACGGCCCCCACGAGTAGCCCTGCACGTCTTCGTCGAACGCCGCGTTCAGCTCCTCGTCGGTAATCCCGTCGTCGGGACGCAGCGAGCTGTCCCCGCCGAGCCCGGCTGCGTTGAGCACCGCCCACACCGCGTGGGCCACGGCCGCGTACTTGCGGGCGGTCACGTCGGGCGGCAACAGAATCTCAAGGCGACGGGCGGGCACGCGCACAGCGTGCCTCGCGAACCGCCGACCGCGCGAGCCCTTACCGAACGGCCACCGCCCCGCCGGTCCCGTGTTGAGCGGGACGCGGGACAGAGCGGAAAAGCTCGGCCTCGGGAATCGCATCCCGCCGGGCTCTCCGGCTACTTCGTCCCCGGCCCAGGCGGGACAGCAGCGCAGTCCGAACACCACCCGGTCGGGTGAATAGATCGCGCTGGGACCGGCGCGCGGACCACCGCGCTCATCGCCTCGCAGGGGGCCTCGTGCAGCCGCAGCCCCCGGAAGGCGAGCCTGTAAGCGTCCGGGTCGACCAGGTGCACCAAGCGGCGGAACACGCCAACCGGGCGGGCGGGCAGCTTCAGCAGCTCGTTGACGATCTCCGCGAGGCCGCCCGTGCGCTCCCAGGCGATGCGCACGCGGTCGCCCAGGCGCAGGCGCAGTCCCAACGCGTCGCCCTCGTCGCGCGGGTGTTGTCCGGCACCGTCTCGCGCAGCCAACGGCGGCCGAGTCGGAGAGCGGCCGGTCAGCCGGGCGGCGCCCGTCGACTTCTCCCCGACGCCGTCCACACGCTCGACGCCGATCTCCATGCCGCCTCCTGGGCTTGCGATAAGGCGACTTATTGTGAACGTCCTTGGGGAAGCCCTAGCCGCGGGGCCGCGACGGGCCGACGCCGTCGGCCTCGATGCCGTGCCAGTCGTCCCAGTCGCGGTACCGCCTCCAACGAGCAGGGCTTGTGGCGGTCGCGGGTCGCGCCGTCGCAGTAGACGCCGATCCAGACCACCGGACGACCCACACCGACAGTTACAAGATCGGCTGCGCTTCAGCTCTTTCAGGTGATCTTCCGCCCGTATCGCCACGCTCCGTAATCAATCGTAGGGGCGCGCCGATTACAGAACCGATTCATCTTGTCGAGATAGTCACCAGTCCTCCAAGTTCATGTACATTTCCGCAGTGGCCAGCACTCGTTCCCTTACGGGCAGAATCGCTCGCTTCAGGCTTCTTGCGCCATCGCAGGGCAGGTTGTACGTGGAGCCTGCCGACTGGATTCGCCAACAGGTTGAACCAGGCGCACTGATCACCCGCTACGGGAGGCAATGGCGCATCGGCCGCGTCGAAGAGGCAAGGGGCGTTCTTTCAGGCCGCATCGGCTACGAACGCGAGGCCAGCTCCGTCGAGCAGTATGACGAGGAGCAGAAGGACTTCGTGGAGTACGCCATCCGGTCCGGCGCCGTGACACCCTTCGCGATCGAACTAGAGACACTCGTCCTCGCCATCCAACACCGCCCACCGGACATCAGCATGGGCGCAGCGGCGAACGCCCTCGCACAGTTGCTGTCTGACCCTGAGCACCGGTGGACAGCGGAACCCCCCTCGCGACGGATTCCCCTGACCG
>NZ_JBQGCX010000594.1:0-4433 GCF_052038725.1 Actinosynnema sp. | reverse complement strand
AGCTCGTCGGCCCCAACGACGCCAGCGCCTCCTCCCAGGTCAGCTACATCAACACGCTGATCCAGCAGCAGCAGGACGTCATCGGCATCGCCGCCAACGACCAGAACGCGGTGTGCCCCTCGCTCAAGCAGGCGCGCGAGGCGGGCATCAAGGTCGTCTCGTTCGACTCCGACGCCGCGAGGGACTGCCGCGACGTGTTCGTCAACCAGGCCACCGCGCAGGGCGTCGGCGAGAAGCTCGTGGAGCTGGCCTCGCAGCTCGCGGGCGGGTCGGGGGAGATCGCGATCCTGTCCGCGACCCCCAACGCCACCAACCAGAACGCCTGGATCGCGGTCGTCGAGAGCGAGCTGGCCAAGCCGCAGAACTCCGGGCTCACGCTGGTCAAGACGGTCTACGGCAACGACGACGACCAGAAGTCCTTCCAGGAGGCGCAGGGGCTGCTCCAGGCGCACCCGGACCTGGAGGTGATCGTCGCCCCCACCACGGTCGGCATCGCCGCCGCCGCGCGCTACGTCGGCTCCTCCAGCTACAAGGGCGAGGTCGCCGTGACCGGCCTTGGCACCCCGAACCAGATGCGCGAGCACGTCAAGAACGGGACCGTGGAGCGGTTCGCGCTGTGGAACCCGGCCGACATCGGCTACCTCGCCGCCCACGCGGGCGTCGCCCTCGCCTCCGGCCGCATCACCGGCGCGCAGGGCGAGGAGTTCACGGCGGGCAGGCTCGGCGACTACACGATCGGCGCGGACGGCGAGGTCGTCCTCGGCCCGCCCACGGTGTTCGACGCCGCCAACATCGACCAGTTCGACTTCTGACCACCGGAGCGGTCCCGGCGGACGCGAGCGGCGCCGGGGCCGTCCCCCGAGCAGGAAACGGCGGTGCCACCCGTGCCCGAGCCGACCAGCGCAGTCAAGCAAGCCCTGTCCCGGCAAGCGATCGAGACCCCGTCGTGGGCGTTCGGCAACTCCGGCACCCGCTTCAAGGTCTTCGCCCAGGCCGGTGTGCCGCGCACCGTCGAGGAGAAGGTCGACGACGCCGCCGCGGTGCACCGGTTCACCGGCGTCGCCCCGTCCGTCGCGCTGCACATCCCGTGGGACCGGGTGGACGACTACGGCGCGCTCGCCCGGTACGCCGCCGACCGGGGCGTGCGGCTGGGGGCGATCAACACCAACGTCTTCCAGGACGACGACTACAAGCTCGGCTCGGTCACCAACCCGGACCCGCGGGTGCGGCGCAAGGCCACCGACCACCTGCTGCACGCCGTGGACGTCATGGACGCCACCGGGTCGCGGGATCTGAAGCTGTGGTTCTCGGACGGGATCAACTACCCCGGCCAGGACGACCTGCGCGACCGCCAGGACCGGCTCGCCGCCGCGCTGCGCGAGACGTACGACCGGTTGGGCGGGGATCAGCGCATCCTGCTGGAGTACAAGCTGTTCGAGCCCGCGTTCTACGCCACCGACGTGCCGGACTGGGGCACCTCGTACGCGCACTGCGCGGAGCTGGGGCCGAAGGCGGCGGTGTGCATCGACACCGGCCACCACGCGCCGGGCACGAACATCGAGTTCATCGTCGCCTTCCTGCTGCGGCAGGGCAGGCTCGGCGCGTTCGACTTCAACTCGCGCTTCTACGCCGACGACGACCTCATGGTGGGCGCGGCGGACACGTTCCAGCTGTACCGGATCATGAACGAGATCGTGCGCGCCGACGCCCTGGACCCGGCGCGCGGCATCAACTTCATGCTCGACCAGTGCCACAACATCGAGGCCAAGGTCCCGGCGGTGATCCGGTCGGTGATGAACGTCCAGGAGGCCACGGCCAAGGCGCTGCTGGTGGACCGGGACGCGCTGGCCGCCGCGCAGACCGCGGGGGACGTGCTGGAGGCCAACGCGGTGCTCATGGACGCCTACAACACCGACGTGCGCCCGCTGCTGGCGCAGGTGCGCGCGGACGCCGGGCTCGACCCCGACCCCGTCGCGGCCTACAAGCGCAGCGGCTACCAGCAGGAGATCGAGGCCGCGCGCGCCGACGGGCGGCAGGCCGGATGGGGAGCGTGAGCATGTCCGTGCCCGAGGAGCTGATCGCCCGCAGCAACGCGCTCGGGAGCGATCCGCGCAACACCAACTACGCGGGCGGCAACACCTCCGCCAAGGGCTCCGGACCCGACCCGGTCACCGGCCAGGACGTGGAACTGCTGTGGGTCAAGGGATCGGGCGGCGACCTGGGCACGCTCACCGAGTCGGGGTTGGCGGTGCTGCGGCTGGACCGGGTGCGCGCGCTGGTCGACGTCTACCCCGGCGAGGGGCGCGAGGACGAGATGGTCGCCGCGCTCGACCACTGCCTGCACGGCAGGGGCGGGGCCGCGCCGTCGATCGACACGGCCATGCACGGGCTGGTCGGCGCCGCGCACGTGGACCACCTGCACCCGGACTCCGGCATCGCCCTGGCCACCGCCGCCGACGGCCCCGAGCTGACCCGCGAGTGCTTCGGCGACCGGGTCGCCTGGGTCGACTGGCGCAGACCCGGCTTCCAGCTGGGGCTGGACATCGCCGAGGTCGAGCGCGCCAACCCGGACGCCATCGGCGTGGTCCTCGGCGGGCACGGCATCACCGCGTGGGGCAAGAGCTCCCAGGAGTGCGCCGCGCGCTCGCTGGAGATCATCCGCACCGCCGAGGAGTTCTTGGCGCGCAAGGGTTCCCGTGAGCCGTTCGGCGCCCTCGTGCCCGGATTCCAGGCACTGCCCGAGGACGAGCGGCACGCGCGCGCCGCCGCGCTCGCCCCGGTCGTCAGGGGCCTGGCCTCCACCGACGCGCGCCAGGTCGGCCACTACACCGACTGCCACGCCGTGCTGGACTTCTGCGCCCGCGAGAAGCTCGCCGACCTGGCCGCGCTGGGCACCTCGTGCCCGGACCACTTCCTGCGCACCAAGATCCGCCCCATGGTGCTGGACCTGCCGCCGTCCGCGCCCCTGGACGAGACGATCGCGCGGCTGCGCGAGCTGCACGCCGCCTACCGCGAGGACTACCGCGCCTACTACGAGCGGCACGCGCTGCCCGACTCGCCGCCGATGCGCGGCGCGGACCCGGCGATCGTGCTGGTGCCCGGTGTGGGCATGTTCTCCTTCGGCAAGGACAAGCAGACCGCGCGCGTCGCGGGCGAGTTCTACGTCAACGCGGTCAACGTCATGCGCGGGGCCGAGTCGGTCTCGCGGTACGCGCCGATCCCCGAGTCGGAGAAGTTCCGCATCGAGTACTGGGAGCTGGAGGAGGCCAAGCTCCGCAGGCTCCCCAAGCCCAAGCCGCTCGCCGGACGGGTCGCGCTGGTCACCGGCGCGGGCTCCGGGATCGGCAAGGCGGTGGCGGAGAGGCTTGCGGCGGAAGGGGCCTGCGTCGTCGTGGCCGACCTGGACGGCGCGTCCGCGAAGGCCGTCGCCGAGGGCGTCGGCGGGCCCGACCGGGCCGTGCCGGTGGTCGCCGACGTCACCGACGCCGGGCAGGTGGACGCGGCGGTCGCGGCGGCGGCGCTGGCGTTCGGCGGGCTCGACCTGGTGGTCAACAACGCCGGGCTGTCCATCTCGAAGTCGTTGCTGGAGACCACCGAGCAGGACTGGGACCTCCAGCACCGGGTCATGGCGCGCGGCTCGTTCCTGGTCGCCAAGGCCGCCGCCCGCACCATGATCGACCAGGGCGCCGGCGGCGACATCGTCTACATCGCCTCGAAGAACTCGGTCTTCGCCGGGCCCAACAACGTCGCCTACGGCGCGGCCAAGGCAGACCAGGCGCACCAGGTCCGCTTGCTGGCCGCCGAGCTGGGCGGGCACGGCATCCGCGTCAACGGCGTCAACCCGGACGGGGTGGTGCGCGGCAGCGGCATCTTCGCGGGCGGCTGGGGCGCGCAGCGGGCCGCCGTGTACGGGGTGCCTGAGGAGGAGCTGGGCGCGTTCTACGCGCAGCGCACGCTGCTCAAGCGCGAGGTGCTGCCCGAGCACGTGGCGGCGGCGGTGTTCGCGCTGACCGGCGGGGAGCTGTCGCTGACCACGGGGCTGCACGTGCCGGTCGACGCCGGTGTCGCCGCGGCGTTCCTGAGGTAGAGGGGGCGCGCGGTGCGGGTGGCGGCGGTGGACCTCGGGGCCACCAGCGGGCGGGTCGTGGTCGGCGAGGTCGGCGGCGGCCGGGTGGGGCTCACGCAGGTGCGGCGGTTCCCCAACGGGCCGGTGGACGGTGGCGGCGTGCTGCGCTGGGACACCGGCGCGCTGTTCGCCGAGTCGGTGGCCGGGCGGCGCGCCGCCGGCCGCCTGGACGGGATCGGGATCGACTCGTGGGCGGTGGACTACGGGCTGCTCGACGCGGACGGCGCGCTGCTGCGCCCGCCCGCGCACCACCGGGACGGGCGCACCGCCGGGATGCCCGCCAGGGTGCACGCCCTGGTGCCGGAGG
>NZ_JBQGCX010000593.1:0-2950 GCF_052038725.1 Actinosynnema sp. | reverse complement strand
ACGTGCTGGTGGGGCACTCGATCGGCGAGTTGGCCGCCGCGCACCTCGCGGGTCTGTGGTCGTTGGAGGACGCCTGCCGGGTGGTCGCCGCGCGCGCCGCGCTCCTGCAGGCGCTGCCCGACGGCGGTGCGATGGTCGCGGTCCAGGCCGCCGAGCACGAGGTCCTCCCGCTGCTGGCGGGCGCCGTCGACCTCGCGGCCGTCAACGGCCCCGACTCGGTCGTGCTGTCCGGGGCAGAGGCCGAGGTGCTCACCACCGCCGCCGCGCTCGCCGCGCGCGGGCACCGAACCAAGCGCCTCCGGGTGAACCGCGCGTTCCACTCCCGGCTCGTGGAGCCGGTGCTCGACGAGTTCCGGTCCGCGCTCGACCGGGTCGACTTCCGCACCCCCGAGGGTGTGGTGGTGTCGAACCTGACCGGTCGGATCGCGGGAGAGGAGCTGCGCACCCCCGACTACTGGGTGCGGCACGTCCGCGAGGCGGTCCGCTTCGGCGACGGGCTCGCCTCGGCGCGTGCGCACGGCGCCACCACCTTCGTGGAGATCGGCCCGGACGGCGTCCTCGGCGGCGCCGCGCGTGACGCCGACGTGATCACCGCCTCCAGGGGCGACCGGCCGGAGGTCGAGGCGCTGCTGTCCGCGCTCGGCGCGCTGCACGTGCGCGGCGTGCCCGTCGACTGGGACGAGGTGTTCCGGGGGACCGGCGCCCGCCGCGCCGATCTGCCCACCTACGCGTTCCAGCGCGAGCACTACTGGCTCACCGCCTCACCCCCGGACCGCTCCCGAGCGGACGGGCTGACCCACCGGGTGGTGTGGAAACCGCTGCCCGAACCGGAGGACCGCGACCTGCCAGGCCGGTGGCTGCTCGTGCTGCCGGACGGGCACGTGGACCACCCGGTGGCGGTCGGCCTGGGACAGGCGCTCGACGCCGGGGAGCCCGTGGTGCTCACCACCGGGGACACCGATCCCGACCTGGTCGCGGCCTCGCTCTCCACCGCCGGGTTCGACCGCGGCGTCGCGGGCGTGGTGTCGTTGCTCGCGCTGGCCGAGGAACCCCTGCCCGACCACCCCCGCGTGCCCGCCGGGCTCGCCTTGACCTCGGCGCTGGCGCGAGCCATGGCCGCCGCCGGTTCCACCGCCCCGCTGTGGTGCGCCACGACCGGGGCGACCGGGGCGGGCGGGCAACCCCCGCGCCACCACGCCCAAGCCGCCACGTGGGGGCTGGGGAGCGTGATCGCGCTGGAGCACCCCGAGCTGTGGGGCGGCCTGCTGGACCTGCCCGAGGAACCGGACGTCCTGACCTGGCGCAGGGTGCGCGGCGTCCTGGCCGCCCGGACCGAGGACCGGGTCGCGGTGCGCTCCGCCCCGCTCGCCCAGCGCCTCGTCCCCGCACCTCCGGGTGACGGCGCCGGGTGGCAACCGCGCGGCACGGTCCTGATCACCGGCGGCACCGGCGCGCTCGGCGCCCACGTCGCGCGCTCGGTCGCCGAGGGCGGGGCCGACCACGTCGTCCTCGTCAGCAGGCGCGGACCGGACGCGCCCGGCGCGGCGCGGCTCACCGCCGAGCTCGCCGACCTCGGAGCCAGGACCACCGTGCTCGCCTGCGACATCACCGATCGCGCCGCGCTGGCCGCCCTGGTCGGCGGCCTGACCGAGTTGGACGCCGTGGTGCACACCGCCGGGGTGGTGGACGACGGCGTGCTCGGGGCGCTGACCCCGGACAGGTTCGACGCGGTGCTCGCCCCCAAGGCCGCGGCGGCGGTCCACCTGCACGAGCTGACGCAGGGGCACGACCTGTCCGCGTTCGTGCTGTTCTCCTCGGCCGCGGGCACACTGGGCAACCCCGGTCAGGGCAACTACGCGGCGGCGAACGCCGTCCTGGACGCCCTCGCCGGTTACCGGCGTGGTCTCGGCCTGGCGGCGACCTCCGTGGCCTGGGGCGCCTGGGCGGGGGAGGGCATGGCCGCCGACGAGGCCACCGCCGAACGGCTCCGCCGCGACGGCGTCCTCCCCGTCGAGCCGAGCCGGGCGCTCGCCGCGCTGTGGCGGGCCGTCGGCGCGGCCGAGCCCACGGCCGTCGTCGCAGACCTCGACTGGTCCCGCTTCACCGCGCGCCTGCCACGGCCGTCCCGGCTGCTGGCTGATCTGCCCGGTGCGCGGGCGGTCCCCGCCCAAGCGCCTGGAACGGCCCAGTCCCTGCTCGGCAGGCTCACCGCGACCGCCGAGCACGAGCGCGCGGCCGTCCTGGTGGACCTGGTCGGCGCCGGGGTCGCCGCCGTCCTCGGCCACGCACAGGGAGCCGTGCCCGCCGAGCGGTCGTTCCGCGACCTCGGGTTCGACTCGCTCACCGGGGTGGAACTGCGCAACCGGTTGGCCACCGAGACGGGGCTGCGACTGCCCGCGACCCTGGTGTTCGACCACCCCACGCCCGAGGCCCTGGCCGAGCACCTGCTCACCCTGCTCCTGCCCCGCGACCCGGCGGGACGCGGTGACCCGCTCGCCGAGCTGGACCGCTTGGAGGCGGCGCTGGTCACCGCGGCCGAGGCGGACCGCGCCGAGGTCGCCTCCAGGCTGACCCGGCTGCTCTCCCGGTGGTCCGGGACCCCGGTCGTGGTGCGCGACCTGCGCGACACCGGCCGGGACGAGCTGCTCGACCTCATCGACAGGGAACTGGGGGTGTCTGACTGATGGAAGACGCGAAGCTGCTCGACTACCTCAAGCGGGTCACCACCGAGCTCCAGTCCACCAGGGAACGTCTCCGGCTGGTCGAGACGGCGGCGGTGGAGCCCGTCGCGATCGTCGGGATGGGCTGCCGGTTCCCCGGTGGCGCGCGCTCCCCGGAGCTGTTCTGGGAGCTGCTGGCGGACGGGGTCGACGCCCTCTCCGAGTTCCCCTCGGACCGGGGGTGGGACCTGGAGTCGTTGCACCACCCCGATCCCGACCACCGGGGCACC
>NZ_JBQGCX010000592.1:0-2289 GCF_052038725.1 Actinosynnema sp. | reverse complement strand
CATCCTCGGGCTGCACGCCGCCGACCCCGGCGGCACCGCCCGCGTGCAGGCGCGGGTGCGCGGGGCCGACGGCGGCTGGATCTTCGTGGACGTGATCGTGCTCGACCGGATCGACGACCCGGTCATCGGCGGGCTGGTCACCTTCTCCCGCGACATGACCGACCTGCGCGACGCGCAGCACCACAGCCGGGTGACGAGCGCCCGGCTGTACATGCTGATCGACGCGCTGCGGGTGGGCGTGATCCTGCAGGACAACGACCGCAAGGTGCTGACCGTCAACACCACCGCGCTGGAGCTGCTGGACCTGGAGGGGGAGCCGCGCGAGCTGGTCGGGCTGACCGGCCGCGAGATGGGCCCGCGCCGCCGCAGACCGCCGGAGGACTACGAGCACCTGGACCGGTTGGCGATGCGCTGCGTGACCGCGACCGAGCCGGTTCACGCCTCTTCCGTGCCACTGGGCCCCGATCGGGTGCTGGAGGTGGACTTCCTCCAGGTGCGGGGGGAGAACGAGCTGTTCGGGCAGCTGTGGGTGCTGCGGGACGTGACGGACCAGGTGTCGCTGCGGCGGGCGCTGGAGACGCGCAACGCCGAGCTGTCCCGGCTGTCGGCGTTGAAGACCGAGTTCATCTCGACCATCTCGCACGAACTGCGCACCCCGCTCACCGCGCTGACCTCGCTGACCCCGCTGCTGGTCGCCGACTGGCGGGACGGGGAGCGGCAGGTGGCGGAGGCGGTCGAGCGGAACGTGAACCGGATGGCCGGGCTGGTGGAGACGCTGCTGCTGCTCGCGAAGGTCGAGTCGCACAGCAAGGAGCTGGAGATCGCGTCGGTCGACCTTGACCGGCTGGTGCGGGACGGCGCGCACGCGGTGGAGGCGGCGGCGGAGGCCAGGGCGGTGCGGGTGCAGGTCGACACGCCGGTGCTGCCGACGCAGGCGCGCGGCGACGGCGAGCTGCTCTCGTGCATGACGTACCACGCGGTCGCGGCGGCGGTGGCGACCTCGCCGCCGTCGGCGTCGGTGCGGGTGACGTCGACGGTCGGCGGGCACGGGGAGTGGTCCATGGAGGTCACGGACGAGGTGCCGCTCGGCGGGGCGGGCGGCAGGCTGTTCACGACGCTGCCGCGCGAGGGGGCGGGGTCCGGCGGGGACCAGCTCGCCGGGTCGGCGCTGGGGTTGGCGCTGGTCAGGGCGATCGCGGAGCGGCACGGCGGCGCGGTGTTCCTGACCCCGTCACCCGAGGGCGGGACGACGGTGCGCATCGAGCTGCCCCTGGACGTGCGGGTCCCGGAAGGCAGGAAGCCCACAGAAGGGTGAAACACCACTTTCAGGGGTACCAGCCCGTACGTGTGGGGAGACCGGACTCTGTCGACGTCCACCGTGCGGGTGGACGAGTCGGTGGTGGTGCTGCGCGTGCGCGGCGGCGTGGACGTGGCCACGGCGCCAGTCCTGCGCGAGGCCCTGGAGGCCGCGCGGGCGGACGTGGTCGTGGTGGACCTGACGGGCGTGGACTTCTTCACGTCCTGGGGAATCGAACCCCTGGTCCAGTCCCACGACCGCCTGCTGGACCGAGCCGGGGCACTGCACCTGGTGGTGACCAGGCAGATCCGGCGGGTGCTGAGCTCGGTGGGACTGCACCACGTGCTGCAGATGCACGGGAGCGCGGAGGCGGCGCTCGCGGCGGTGGCCGAGGCGGATGAGTGGGGGTAGGGCGGGGGAGCCGGGGGCGGGCTTGTGCTTGGGCTCGAGCCCGCGGGGGAGGGCTTGAGCCCGGACGCCAGCACTGACACCGACGCTGGAGCCGATACCAGCACCAGCGCCAGCGCAGGTACCAGTACTGGCCTGGGGCACTGGCACTGGCACTGGCTCGGGACCGGCCTGGCCTCTGGCTTGAACTCGAGCAAAGACGCAGCAGGGGCGGATGCAGGCGCGGCGAGAGCGCTCTCACCCAACACCCTTCCACAGCACCACTAACCCAACCATCTGCCCCACCCGGCACTTGGCCCACCCAAAACCACCTGAGCTGCCCGGCCGCCCATCTGCCTGGCCCGCTCGGCCTGATCGGCTACTTGGCCTGCCTAAACGCTTTACCCGCCCGCCCGCCCGGCCGCTTGCCCGCTTGCCCGCCTCGCCTGCCTGCCCGCCTCGCCTGCCTGCCCGCCTCGCCTGCCTGGCTGCTCGCCTGGCTTGCCCGCTTGCCCGCTTGCCCGCTTGCCCGGCTGCCCGGCCGCTCGGTCCACCCGGTCGCCCGGCCGCTTGGCCGCCCGGCGGCATGGCCTAGTCGGGTTCGT
>NZ_JBQGCX010000591.1:0-14171 GCF_052038725.1 Actinosynnema sp. | reverse complement strand
GTTGCTCGTATGCAAAATGATCTACAGGGCATCCGTCTTGCGGACAACTCCTGGAAGCGGCAACTCAGGACCGGGCACGCGCCTCGACAGCAATACAGCAAAGAAATCGAAGAAGTCGCCAGTCGAATCAGAGCGTTTGAGTTGATTCTGGTTCCTGGGCTCGTTCAAATCGCCGAGTATGCCCGGCACGTTTTCATCACCGTTGCCCAATTTCAGCGGACGCCACTTGACACGGATGAAGCCGTCCGCATCAGACTTGAACGACAGCGGGCGCTATACGATTCCGCAAAAGACATCGAACTGCTGATGTGCGAATCAGCTTTGCAGTACTTCGTCTGCCCGCCCGAGGTGATGTTGGCTCAGATCGACCGACTGCTTTCATTGCCCGGCCTTCCAGCGGTAAGGTTCGGAATTATTCCGCTCTACACAGTTCTCCCCACGGTCCCCGTAAACGGTTTTTGGATAACCGGGGACAGGGTTCTAATCGAAACAGTTGACACGGAGATAAACACAGAATCTCCCGCAGACTTGGAAACTTATCATAGGCTCGCTGACATGCTGTGGTCCGTAGCGGCCGAAGGAGAGGCCGCGCGGCGTATCCTGTTGACCAATGCAGCCGCGATCGCGCGAGCGCATGGCTTGCCAGGAAGCACCGAAAGGACGGAATAAAGCATGTTTCAGGAGAAGTGGCGTAAGTCAAGCTACAGTGCTGGCAATCCCGCGCAGTGCGTAGAGGTCGGTGCGACCTCCGGGTTGCGCGGGGTGCGTGACTCCAAGAACCCAAAAAACGAAGTCTTGATCTTTCCGGAAGTCCGGTTTTCCGACTTCCTTCGCCAAGTTCGAGGAAATTTCAAGTAGCCGGTTTACTGAGGAGGCGGCATGGACGGTAGGGCGACCTTGGCCCTACCTCCCCCCTCTTCTTCGTCGGTGGCGCGCTGAACTGCGGTAACAGTTTTTCCCCTGTTGACAGTTAGTGTGAATTTGACATTCGCCAGGCCAAACGGAGAAGAGGGACGCGGGATGGGGTGGCTGCGGGCTCGCTTCGCTCGCCCTGCAGCCCGCGAGGCGGTGAAGGGCAGTGCAGCCCGCGAAGCGGTGCAGGGCAGTGGGGCCTGCTTGGCGGTGCAGGGCAGTGGGGCCTGCTAGGCGGTGCAGGGCGGTGCGGCCTGCTAGGTGGTCAAAGGGCTTGCGAGGTGGTGACGGGCCCCGCCGGTGGTGCTGTGTGGGGTTGCCGGCGGGGGTGGTCAGCGTTTGGTGGCCTGGTGGGCGTGTGCGGCTCGGGCGTAGGCGAGGCGGTGGCGGGCTGCGGAGGTTTCCCAGGAGAAGTCCTTCGCGCGGACCAGGGCCGCCGTCGACAGGGCGTGCCTGCGGGACGGGTCGTCCAGGAGGGACGTCAGGGCTGCGGCGATGTCGCCTGCGCCTACGCCGCAGTAGGCGACGGCGTCGCCGCCCACCTCGGGGAGGCTGAGGCGGCGGGTGGTCAGGACGGCTGCGCCGCAGGCCATGGCCTCCAGGACGGGGAGGCCGAAGCCCTCGCCCAGTGAGGGGTAGGCGACCAGTTCCGCGCCGCCGAGGAAACCGGCGAGGTCGTCGAAGGGGAGGTAGCCGGCGCGGATCACCCGGATTCGGTGCGGGACCGAGTCGAGGGCGCGTTCCACCTGGCCGTCCCAGCCGGGTTGGCCCGCCAGCACCAGGGCTGGGGGGTTCGCGCGGCCTTGGCAGGCCCTGGCGAAGCCCCGGATCAGGGCCGGGACGTTCTTGCGGGGTTCCAGGGCGCCCAGGAAAGCCACGTACGGGGTGGCGCCCAGGCCCAGGGAGGCGCGGACCGACGCGACCTGCTGGGGGGTCGGGGGGTGGAAGCGCTCGGTGTCCACGCCGTGCTGGGCTATGTGCAGGGCGGTGCGGTCCGCGCCTGCCACGCGGGCCAGCTCGTCCGCGGTGGCGTGGCTGGGGACGACGCACAGGGACGCCCTGCGCAGGGACGCCCGCGTCCAGGCCCGGAAGAACCGGGCCTTGACCGAGGAGTGCAGCGCCGGGTCGGTGAAGAAGGTGGCGTCGTGCAGGGTCACGACGGACGCGGCTCGGCTGGCCAGGGGCAGCGTGTAGTGCGGCGAGTGCACGACGTCCACGCCGAGGCGGGCTACCAGCCTGGGCAGCGAGGCCTGCTCCCAGGTGAGCCGGGCGGTTCGGGTGGCTACCGCCTCGGCCGCCGCGATGACGCGGGAGGTCGGGGCCAGCCTGCGGTAGTGGGACGCGTCTCGTGGCTGGCACACCACGCTGACGCCCGCGCCGTCCGCGTCGAGCGCGGCGACCAGCGAGTCCACGTACCTCCCGACCCCGCCCCGATCCGCGGGGACGGCGGTGGCGTCGATCAGCACGCTGGGTTCGACGGGTGGCACGCCGAGAAGGGTACGACCAGCGTTCACAGCGCCGTTGGCGAATGCCCCGAACGATTCGACAACGCTCGCCCGGCGAATCGCGGGGGAATGTGTTCCCCCTGGTGGGAGCGCGCGCGGGAAAGCGCCGTCCCGGACCGGGGGTTCCGCGCCGCTCACCGCGCGCCGCGCTCTGCGGAAGCGGTGCCGGCCTGGGCGAGGTGGAGTTCCCAGACGGCTCGGGCCGCCCGCTCCCAGGTGAAGTCCTCGGCCCTGCGGCGGCCCGCCGCGGCCAGGCGGGCGGCGAGGGGGCGGTCGGTCAGGACCGAGCGGGGAGCGGCCTCCAGGGACCTCGGGTCGCCGCGCTCGGCCACCAGGCCCGCTCCCCCGGCCACCTCCACCAGGGCGGGCGCGTCGGAGTGGACGACGGGCACCCCTTCGGACATGGCCTCCACGAGCGGCAGGCCGAAGCCCTCGGCGAGGCTGGGGACGGCCAGGGCGGTGGCGCCGCGCAGGACGTGGGCCAGCTGGGGGTCGGGCAGCTTGCCCAGCAGGCGGACGTGCGGGGCGGACAGGTCCACCTCGCCCCAGCCCCGTTGGCCGACGACCAGGAGCGGGACGCCCAGCCGCGCGGTGGCGGCCACGAGGGCCTCCAGGCCCTTGCGGGGCTCGATGGTGCCGATGGCCAGGACGTAGCGGTCCGGGACGTCGGCCAGGGGGGAGGACTCGCCCAGCGGGGTCACCCCGTGGGGGATGGCGATCGGGGGCGCGGCGCAGGGGACCCTGGTCCTCAGGTCGTCCGCCACCGCCAGGGTGGGCACGACCAAGGGGGTCGGGCGGGCCGCGGCGCGGGCGATGACGCGGCGGTGCCAGGCCGCGCCGCGGGGGGTGAGGGTCTCGGGGTGGGTCCAGGGGACGGTGTCGTGGACGGTCACCACGACCCGGCCGCGCGGCGGGGCCAGCGGGGTCGGGGCGTGCACGGCGTCACCGCCCGGCCAGTACGGCACGCCCCGCTCCCAGGCGGCGATCAGCGCCCTGCGGGGGATCGGGAGCACCCTCGGCGCCCCCACGCCGGGCACGGCCGCGGCGGAGGGGTCGGGGTGCCTGCTCACGGCGGTGGTCACGGTCCAGCCGGGCGGGGCGGTCGCGGCGAGGGCCGCGGTGAGCTCTCGGGTGTAGCGGCCGGTGCCGCCGGGGACCGGGGCCAGCAGCTGCTCGGCGAGCACAACCAGGTTCGGCACGGCGGGTACGGTCTCACGCGCGGTGTCAGCTGGTGGTGGGGGTTCGCGCGTTCGTGGGCGAGATCCGGGCGCGGTGGCCCCCGCGGGCCGCGTAGCGTCTCCGGCCGTGTCGAACCCGAGCGCTGCGCCCAGCCCGAGCACGACGGTGGTCGTGGTGACCTGGCGTGGGCGCGAGCACGTCACCGACTGCCTCGACGCGCTCTCCGCGCAGCGGCGGGCGCACCGGCTGCTCGTCGTGGACAACGCCTCCGACGACGGCACCGCCGGGCTGCTGGCCGCGCACCCGAGCCGGCCCGAGGTGGTGCGGCTGCCGCGCAACGCCGGGTACGCGGGCGCGCTGGCCGCCGTGCTGCCCCGCGTGGGCACCGAGTTCGTGGCCTGGCTCAACGACGACGCCGCGCCCGAGCCGACCTGGCTGGCCGCGCTGGAGGACGAGCTGCGGCGCGACCGGGGGGCCGCGGCGGCGACCTCCTCGATGCTGCTGCCGGACGGGTCGACCCAGTCGGTCGGGGTGCGGATCACCGCCGACGGGCACGGGGCCGACCTGGTGCTCGCCGGGCGGGACGTGTTCGGGTTCTGCGGCGGGGCCGCGCTGGTCCGGACCGCCGAGCTGGTGGGCGCGGGCGGGGTTCCCGGCTCGTTCTTCTGCTACTACGAGGACACCGACACGTCGTGGCGGCTCCGACTGCTGGGTCACCGGGTCGTGTCGGTGGGGCCCGCGCAGGTGCGGCACCGGCACGGGGCCAGCAGCGAGCCCGGCTCGCCGCTGTTCCACCGGTGGAACGAGCGGAACCGGCTGCTCATGCTGCTGCGCTGCGCGCCCGCCGGGGTGGCGCTGCGCGAGCTGGCGCGGTTCGCGGCCATCACCGCGCTGCTGCCGGTGCGCGGAGGGCGGCCCGAAGGGGCGAACTTCCGGGTGGGGCTGCGACTGCGGGTGATCGGCGAGGTGCTGCTGCGGCTGCCGTCCGCACTCGTGCAGCGCGCCGCGATCGGTCGGCGTGCCAAGGTGTCCAGGGCCGACGTCTGGCGCGAGTGGGCCGGGCGCTGACACACCGGGAGGGCCTGTGGCCGAGTACGTCGAGGTGCGGACCGAGGACGGCGACTTAGTGCCGTTCGAGATCGACGAGGAGCACGACGGGCCCGTCCGGGTCGGCAGGCGGTGGGACCGGACCAAGGAGCTGGCCGAGGACACCCTGGAGGGCGGCGTCGAGCTGGCCAGGTCAGTCGCCGGGACGGTCGCGCAGCGGATCGGGTCGCTGCGCTCCCCCGCGCCCGACCGGGTGGCCGTCGAGATCGGGCTGAAGGTGGGCGCCTCCGGGCTGTTCGCGATCGCCCGCTCCACCGCCGAGGCCCACGTCAAGATCACGGTCGAGTGGCAGCGGGAGAGCCTGGCGACCGTGGAGGCCGAGCGGGACGAGGACGGGGAAGAGCCGGGTGGCGGCGACTGAGGCGCGTGGTGGCGCGGCGGTCGCGGCGGGCCCCGGCTGAACCCGTCGGAGGCATAAACCACCGTGACCGCCCGCTGCGGAGCGTGATGAGGCAGGCTTAGCGCGTGGAGCGAGGGAGTCTGCCTGTCGTGACGGTCGTCGTGGTGAACTACCGCGGCGCCGAGGACACCACCACGTGCCTGCGGGCGCTGTTCACCGACGTCGACTACCCGCCCGACCTGCTCCAGGTCGTCTGCGTGGACAACGCCTCCGGTGACGGCAGCGCCGAGCTCATCCGCACCTCCGTGCCCAGGGCCGAGGTCGTGGAGGCCCCGGAGAACCTGGGCTTCGCGGGCGGCTGCAACCTGGGCGCCCGGCGCGCCAAGGGGTCCGTGCTGGCGTTCCTGAACAACGACGCGCGCCCCGACGCGGGCTGGCTGCGCGAGGCCGTCCGGGTGCTGCGCGAGGACCCGGCCGTGGGCGCGGTCGCCAGCAAGGTCCTGGACTGGGACGGGAAGGTCGTCGACTTCGTCGACGCCGGGCTCACCTGGTTCGGCATGGGCTACAAGCGGCACGCGGGCGAGGTGGACGACGGCAGCCACGACGCGCCGCGCGACGTGCTGTTCGCGACCGGCTCCGCGATGGTCGTGCGCACCGAGCTGTTCGCCGAGCTGCGCGGCTTCGACGAGCGGTTCTTCATGTTCTACGAGGACGTCGACCTCGGCTGGCGGCTGAACCTGCGCGGCTGGCGGGTGCGCTACGAGCCGAAGTCGCTGACGTTCCACAAGCACCACGCGTCGATGAAGTCCGTGGACACCAGCCGCGAGCTGTTCCTGCTGGAGCGCAACGCGCTGGCCGCGCTGTACAAGAACCTGTCGGACGACGTGCTCGCCAAGGTGCTGCCCGCCGCGCTCGCGCTGGTGGTGCGCAGGGCGACCGCGCGCGGCGACATCGACCCGACCCAGCTGGAGATCACCCGCCGCCCCGCCGACCCGGCGGACGACGCGGCGCCCGTGCCGATCGCGCGGCAGGCGCTGGCCGGGTTCCTGGCGATCGACCAGTTCGTGGAGCTGCTGCCCTCGCTGGCCGAGTCGCGCAAGGCCGAGCAGGCCGCGCGCAGGCGCACCGACGCCGACCTGCTGCCGCTGATGCGCAAGGCCATGGAGCCCGCCTACCCGCTGCCGCGCTACCTGGCCGCGCACGAGGTCCTGGTCGACGTGTTCGGCCTGGAGGGCGTGTTCGGCCGCCCCCGCCGGGTGCTGGTGCTCACCGGCGACGCGATCTCGCCGAAGATGGCCGGTCCGGCGATCCGGGCGTGGAACATGGCCGACGTGCTGGTGGCCGAGCACGACGTGCGGCTGGTGACGGTGAACCCGCTGTGCGCGCCGCCCGACGCGGCGTTCCCGGTGCTGCGGGCGCGGCAGAAGGAGCTGGGCGAGCACGTCGACTGGGCCGACGTCGTGGTGCTGCAGGGCCACGCGCTGGAGTACCTGCCGCAGGTGAAGGAGCGCTCCTCCACCAAGGTCGTCGTGTGCGACATGTACGACCCGATGCACCTGGAGCTGCTGGAGCAGGGCAAGGACGGCACCGACGAGCAGCGCGCGCTGGACCTCGTGGGCGTCACGCGGGTGCTCAACACCCAGCTGGCGCGCGGTGACTTCTTCCTGTGCGCCTCCGAGCGGCAGCGGCACTTCTGGCTGGGTCACCTGGCCGCGCTGGGCAGGCTGACGCCGTCGCTGTACGATACCGACCCGACCGTGCGCTCGCTGCTGGCCGTGGCCCCGTTCGGGCTGTCCGCGAAGCCGCCGACGCGCACCGGTCCCGGACTGCGCGACGCGCTGGGCATCGGCGCCGACGACAAGGTCGTGCTGTGGGCCGGTGGCGTCTACAGCTGGTTCGACCCGCTCACGCTGGTGAGCGCGGTGGACGAGCTGCGCGAGCGGCGGCCGGACGCGCGGCTGGTGTTCCTGGGGATGAAGCACCCCAACCCCGAGGTGCCCGACATGGACGTCGCCGGGCAGACGCGGGCGCTCGCCGGTCGGCTGGGGCTGACCAACAAGCACGTGTTCTTCAACGAGAGCTGGGTCGCCTACCAGGACCGGCAGAACTGGCTGCTGGACGCGGACTGCGGCGTCACCACGCACTACGAGCACGTGGAGACCACGTTCGCGTTCCGCACGCGGGTGCTGGACTACCTGTGGGCCGGGCTGCCGATCGTGACCACCGACGGCGACTCGTTCGCCGACCTGGTCGAGCGCGAGGGCCTGGGCGTCGTGGTGCCGTCGGAGGACCCGGTGGCGCTGGCCGCGGCGCTGGAGAAGGCCATGTACGACGAGGAGTTCGCGGCGGCGTGCGCCGAGCGGATCGCCGTGGTGCGGGAGCGGTTCACCTGGGAGGTGGCGCTCGCGCCGCTGGTGGAGTTCTGCCGCAACCCCAGGCCGTCGGCGGACCGGCTGCCCGGCTCGTCGCCGATGGTGCGCAACAAGCCGCTGGGCACGCGGGAGAAGGTGGAGCGGGACATCAAGCTGGTGCGCGAGTACCTGGACGCGGGCGGGCCGTCCGAGCTGGCCAAGCGGGCCACCGGTCGGGTGCTCAAGAAGCTGCGCGGCCGTGGCTAGGCGCCCGCTGACGGTCCTGCTGGACGGGACCCCGCTGCTGGGGCAGCGCACCGGGATCGGCCGCTACACCGCGGCGCTGGCCGAGGAGCTGGCGTCGATGGTGGACGAGGTGGACGTGCGGGCGGTGGCGTTCACGCTGCGCGGGTGGCGGGCGCTGCGGACGGTGCTGCCGCACGACGTGGTGGCGCGCGGGCTGCCGGTGTCGGCGCGGCTGCTGCGGCAGTTCTGGCTGCGCGCGCCGTTCCCGCCGGTGGAGGTGCTCGCGGGGCTGGCGGACGTCATGCACGCGACGAACTTCGTGCTGCCGCCGTCGGTGCGGGCCGGTGGCGTGGTGACGATCCACGACCTGGCGATGCTGGACCACCCCGGCGACCTGCCGCCGTCGGACGCGCGGCTGCCCGAGCTGGTGCGGCAGTCGGCTTCGCGGGCGGCGGTGGTGTGCACGCCGACGCGCGCGGTCGCGGACCAGGTCGTGGAGCGGCTGGGCGTGCCGGAGGACCGGATCGTGGTGACGCCGCTGGGCGTGGACCCGGCGTGGTTCGCGGCGCGACCGCCGTCGGACCCGGTGCGGGCGCGGCTGCGGCTGCCGCTGGAGTACCTGCTGTTCGTGGGCGCGGGCGGGCCGCGCAAGGGGCTGGACCGGCTGATCGCGGCGCACGCGGCGCGGCCGGAGCTGCCGCCGCTGGTGCTGGCCGGGCCCGGCGAGTCCGGGGTGGACGGCCGGGTCGTGCGGACCGGGTACCTGACCGAGATCGACCTGCGGCGCGTGGTGGCGGGCGCCTCGGCGCTGGTGCTGCCCTCGCGGGACGAGGGCTTCGGGCTGCCGGTGCTGGAGGCGTTGGCGTGCAACGTCCCCGTGGTGTGCTCGGACGTGCCCGCGCTGCGCGAGGTGGCGGGCGGGCACGCGGTGCACGTGCCGGTGGGCGACGTCGAGGCGCTGGGCCAGGCGCTGGTGGAGACCGTGGAAACCCCGCCCAGCCCCACCGCTCAAGCGGCCAGGCGGGCGCACGCCTCCGAGTTCACCTGGCGGCGCACCGCGGAACTCACCGTGAAGGCTTACGAAAAAGCGGCGAAGCGTCGTCGTTAAGGCTTTTTCTTGGGAAAGAGGTCTTCCTCGGAAACCTGTCGCGATCCGCTGATCACGACCACCCTGCGCAGGAAGCGCTGGCGCTCTTCCTGCTGCTGGACCGCTGCGTTCTGGGTGCGCCCACGTTCGGACATGGCGAAAAGGCTGCACCAGCACGGGGCCGCCGAACCAGACCAGTCGGGAATTCCCACCCCTTTGGCGCAGCGCGGGCCACTGGAGTGGTGGACTGTCTACTGCGCGCAATCCGCCACGGTGCGGAAAAGCACCCCGTTTTTGCGGAAAGCCCGGTTGGGGACGGGGTTCCCGGTCAGCCGGGGTGGGGGCGGGGTTGCCGGTCCCGCGGGGGGGTCCCGGGCCCCCCCCGGCGGCCCCCCCCCAACCACCCTGCTGATGCGCGGGTGACTGCGGGGAGCGGGGTCCGGTCACCCCGCGACGCCCTCCCGCACCGCGACGGCCAGCGCCTCGCGCCACGGCCGCAGCGGCGTCAAGCCCGCCGACTCCCACGCCTTCGGCGAGAGCACCGAGTACGCGGGCCTGGGCGCGGGGCGGGGGAAGTCCTCGGTGCCGCACGGGCGCCCCCGCTCCGGGTCCAGCCCCAGCTCCTCGCACACCGCCCGCGCGAAGCCGAACCAGGTCGTCTCGCCGCCGCCGGTGGCGTGCAGCACGCGCTGCGCGGGCGCCGCGGGGCCGGTGGTCGCGGCAGCCAGCTCGACCAGCCCGGCCGCGAGGTCGGCGGACCAGGTGGGCGAGCCGCGCTGGTCGTCCACGACGGACAGGCTCTCGCGCTGCCCGGCCAGCCTCGCCACCGTCTTCACGAAGTTCGACCCGCCCGCCCCGTACACCCACGCGGTGCGCACGACCCAGGTCCGGTCCCAGGCGGCCAGGGCGCGCTGCTCGCCCGCGAGCTTGGTGCGCCCGTAGGCCGAGCGCGGCCCGGTGGCGTCGTCCGGCTCGTAGGGCGCGGTGGCGTCGCCGGGGAAGACGTAGTCGGTGGACACGTGCAGCAGCGGCACGTCGTGCTCGCGGCAGGCGAGCGCGAGCAGCTCCGGCCCGAGCGCGTTGACCGCGAGCGCGCGGTCCTCGTCGGTCTCGGCGTTGTCCACGGCGGTGTAGGCGGCGGCGTTGACCACGACCGGGGCGAGGCCCTCGGCGCGCGCCCCGGCGGCGAACTCGGCCACCCGGTCGGCGACGGCGTCGGCGTCGGTGATGTCCAGCTCGGCCGACGACAGCGCCCGCACGCGCCCGCCGGTGGCGAGCAGGTCCTGCCCGAGCTGGCCGCGCCCACCGGGCACGAGCAGCGCGGTGGCGGCCATCAGCGGGCCAGGGAGGCGCGCTGCTTGAGCGGCTCCCACCAGTCGCGGTTGTCCCGGTACCAGGCGACGGTGCTCGCCAGGCCCTCGGCGAAGTCGACCCTCGGCGAGTAGCCCAGCTCCTGGTTGATCTTGGTGATGTCGACCGAGTAGCGCCGGTCGTGGCCCTTGCGGTCGGTGACCGGCTCGACCGAGTCGTCCCAGTCGCGGCCGGTGGCCTCCAGGAGCTTCTCGGTCAGCTCGCGGTTGGTCAGCTCGGTGCCGCCGCCGATGTTGTAGATCTCGCCGCCGCGCCCGCCCTCGAGCACCAGCTGGATGCCCCGGCAGTGGTCGTCGACGTGCAGCCAGTCGCGCACGTTCAGCCCGTCGCCGTACAGGGGCACCTTCTTGCCGTCCACCAGGTTGGTGACGAACAGCGGGATGACCTTTTCCGGGAATTGGTACGGACCGTAGTTGTTCGAACACCGGGTGACGCAGACCGGCAATCCGTGCGTCCGGTGGAAGGCGCGCGCGAGGAGGTCCGAGGACGCCTTGGACGCGGAGTAGGGGGAGTTGGGCTCCAGCACGTGGTCCTCGGTCCACGAGCCCCGCTCGATCGAGCCGTAGACCTCGTCGGTCGACACGTGGACGAACCGCGAGACCTCGGCCTCCAGCGCCGCCTGGAGCATCGTCTGGGTGCCCAGGACGTTGGTGAGCACGAAGTCCGCGGACCCCGAGATCGACCGGTCGACGTGCGACTCGGCGGCGAAGTGCACGACCGCGTCCGCGCCCTTGACCAGTTCGGCCACCAGGTCGCGGTCGCAGATGTCGCCCTGCACGAAGCGCAGCCGGGGGCTGTCCGCGACGGGCGCGAGGTTGGCCTCGTTGCCCGCGTAGGTCAGCTTGTCCAGCACCACGACCTCGGCGTCGGCGTAGGCCGGGTAGGCGCCGCCCACCAGTTCCCGCACGTAGTGCGAGCCGATGAAACCGGCACCGCCTGTAACCAGCACCCGCATGGTTGTCCTCTCCAGTCCGAACCCAGTCCGACTCCTGCGAAGTGTGTCACCGTCTTAACCGCGCAACCCACCGGGTTGTTACCCCGTATCCCGTATAAGGGGTGAAGTCGGGTCGATTTAGCCACCCGCGATTAACCTTGGTTGACAGGACCTGACTCTGGGGAGGCAGCGCAAGTGGACGGGAGTCCGCCCGGTCGCACCGGGGGTTCGGCCGCACTGCGCGTGCTGGTCGGCACGGGGAGGACGCTGGTCGCGCTCGTCTCGGCGGCCGTGCTCGTGGTGACCTGGTACGGATGGCACCAGCTGCGCACCCTGAACCAGGGTGTGACGACGACGGACGTGTTCGGCGAGGCGTCTTCCACGGTCTCGCCGGAATCCACGCGCAAACCCCTCGACGGGGCGATCGACATCCTGCTGGTCGGCAGCGACAGCCGCACCGACGCGCAGGGCAAGCCGCTGTCCGACGAGGTGCTGGCGCTGCTGAACGGCGGCGTCGACGAGGGGACGCTGAACACCGACACGATCATCCTCGTGCACATCCCGCAGGACGGGACGCGCGCCGTCGCGATCTCGTTCCCGCGCGACTCGTACGTGGAGATCGCCGACGGGTTCGGCAAGCACAAGATCAACTCTGCGCTGATCAGGCAGAAGAACACCACCTCCGCCGAGCTCCAGGCGAAGGGGGAGACCGACCTGGCGAAGATCGAGCTGGAGTCGACGCTCGCGGGCAGGCGCACGCTGATCAAGACCGTCGAGGACCTGTCCGGCGGCGCCATCAAGATCGACCGGTACGCGGAGGTGAACCTCGCGAGCTTCTACGAGGTCACCCAGGCCATCGGCGGCGTCGAGGTGTGCCTGAACAACGCGGTGGACGACGAGTACTACTCCGGGGCGAAGTTCCCGGCAGGCGTCCAGACGCTGGAGGGCAGGCAGGCGCTGCAGTTCGTGCGGCAGCGGCACGAGCTGCCCAACGGCGACCTGGACCGGATCGTGCGCCAGCAGGTGTTCATCGGCGCGCTGGCCCGCAAGGTGCTCTCCACCGGCACCCTGACCGACCCGGCCAGGCTCAGCGGCCTGGTCAGCGCGGTGCAGAAGTCGGTGGTGCTCAGCCAGGGCTGGGACATCACCGAGTTCGCCAGCCAGATGCAGGGGCTGGCGTCGGGCAAGCTGGAGTTCCGCACCATCCCGGTCGGCCCGCCGACCGACACCTACAGCGACGGCAACGTCCTGCCGGTGGACGCGGCGGAGGTCAAGGCGTTCCTGGGCGATCTGGCCTCGGACAAGCCCAAGCCCTCGTCGTCGACCTCGCCGTCGGGGTCGCCGTCGCCGTCCGCGGGCCCGCAGCCCTCGGCGATCACGGTGCAGGTCTACAACTCGTCCGGGGTGTCCGGCGTGGCGCTGAAGGTGTTGAACGCGCTCGGCGAGCAGGGCTTCCGCAAGGGGCAGGCGCTCAACTCGGCGGTCAGCGACACCACCGTGGTCCGGTACGGCACGGGCCAGGAGGCTTACGCGGACCGGGTGGTCCAGGCGCTCGGCGGTAACGCCACGACCGAGCTGGACGACTCCGTGCCGAGGGGTCAGGTGTTGATCTACGTGGGCGCCGACAACGCGGAGCTGGGCACGACCGACGACACGTCGTCGGCGCGCTCGGAGACCGGGTCGTCCAGCCCGGCGAGCAGCGCCGCGCCCATCACGGCCAACGGCGTGGTCTGCGTGGACTGATTTCCCGCTACCCCAGGTCCGAACGGGTGCGGGACGTTAGCCTGTTCGGACACGGGGGTAGTGGAGGGGGAGGTCTCGGTGAAGGCCGTCGTCGTAGCGGGCAGAACCGGGTTGGCGCTGCTCTCGGCAGTGGTGCTGGTGGTCACCGGCTACAGCTGGTCCACGCTGCGGCGGGTCCAGGAGAGCGTGAACACCACCGACGTGCTGACGTCCCTGGCGGACGTGCCGAACGCCCCTCCCGCCGACGACGGCGCGATCGACCTCCTCCTGGTGGGCAGCGACAGCCGCACCGACGCGCAGGGCAACCCGCTGCCCGCGTCGGTGCTGCGCCAGCTGCGCACCGAGGCGACCGACACCCTCAACACGGACACGATCATCGTGCTGCGGGTGCCGCGCGACGGGTCGCGGGCGCACGCGGTGTCCATCCCCCGCGACACGTACGTGCCGATCCCCGGCGATCGCGAGGAGAAGATCAACGGGGCCTACGGGGTCACGAAGTTCCTCACGATGGAGCGGCTGCAGGCCGAGGGCGTGCCGCTGGCCGAGCGGGAGAAGCGCGGCGACCAGGCCGGGCGGGCGGCGCTCGTGCAGGTGGTGCAGGAGCTGACCGGGGTCAGGGTCGACCACTACGCCGAGGTGAACCTGTACGGGTTCTACCGGCTGACCGAGGTGATCGGCGGGGTCGACGTGTGCCTCAAGGAGGCGACCAGCGACCCGGACTCGGGGGCGGACTTCCGGGCGGGCGCGCAGACGCTGTCCGGAGGTGACGCGCTGGCGTTCGTGCGGCAGCGCAAGAACCTGCCGAGCGGGGACCTGAGCCGGATCACCCGGCAGCAGGTGTTCCTGTCGTCGGCGATGTCGAAGCTGCTGACGGCGGGCACGTTCGCCGACCCGTCGAAGCTGTCCGGGCTGCTGGAGGCGGTGAGCAAGTCGGTCGTGGTGGACGACGGGCTGGACGTCGCCACGCTGGCGGGGCAGCTGGGCGGGATCTCCGGCGGGAACGTGGAGTTCGCGACGATCCCGGTGACGGCGGTGGGCGCGGTCAACGACCGGGGGCAGAGCGTGGTGCTGGTGGACCGGGAGCAGGTGCGGGCGTTCGTGGCGCGGGTGCTGGGCGAGAAGACGCCCGAGCCGACGGCGCCCGCGTCCTCGGAAGCGGCCCCGACCACCTCGAACGCGGCCCCGACCACGACCGAGCGGCTGTCGGGTGGCAAGGTTGTCGCGTTGGACGGGGCGGCGCAGCGGGTAGTCCAGCGCCAGGCACTCCAGCAAGGTCCCCCCTGCGTCGACTAGCGAGGTTGACTTGACCGTCACGGAAGCTCTGCTCACGCCGCTGCTGGCCGAACCGGGACGGCCCCTGATCACGCACTACGACGACGTCGAGGGCACGCGCGTC
>NZ_JBQGCX010000590.1:0-3593 GCF_052038725.1 Actinosynnema sp. | reverse complement strand
CGGGCTCCGCCCTGCTGTGCCATCCTGTGTTTGGCCACCCCCCCCCGGTGGGGTACCGCTATCGGGGCCACCCGAAAGCGAACCGCCTCCGAGGGCGTGCCGGGCAGCGCACTCCCGGGAGTGCCTGTCGTGGAGCGATCGTTCACGCTGGCTGGGTTCAGCGATCACTGCTTCGGCTCCGCGCCGCTGTTCGGCTTTGCCCTTCGCGCGCTTCCGAAGAGCTGACCGTCCTCGTCGAGCGGGTCGGACTCGGGTGGTCACGCGGGCGCCCCCCCCGCCACGGCGGGTGCGACCCGCTCGGCTCGGTGGTCAGGACTTCGCGTCGCGCGCCGCCTGCACCTCCCGACGCACCTCCTCACTGAGCTCTTCCATCCGCCGGATCTCCGTGGCCAGGGTCGGGTCCTGGTCGCGGACCGCTTCTTGCGCGGCCAGCAGCGGGGGGAGCAGCTCGGCGGTGTCGTCGTAGGTGATGAGGGCGTGTCGCACCACCATGTCGAACTGCCCGGCCTGGCTGGCCAGACCGCGCAGTTCGATCGAGTTGCTGCGCGCCCACTTGGCCACCGCGCGTTCGCCCGCGCGGCGGTCCCGCTCGGCTCGGACCCGGCCCTCGGCCGTCGAGTCAGGTCCGGCCTCCCGCAGGCGCAGGTAGCGGCGCTCAGCTGCTTGGCGACTGGCCAGACCCAGCGCCAGGGCCAGTTCCGCCCAGCTGATGCCCGCGTCCCGCGCCGCGGCGATGAGCTCCGGCTCCCACTGGGCCAGCTCCTCGCGCAGTTCACGCAGGCTGATCAGGGCGTTCAACACCTTCGTGGCGTCGCCGTCCTCGATCCCGCTGATGACCGCGTCGCGGATTGACTCGTAGTTCCCGGTTCCCATGTCGTCATCGTAATGACGACGGCAACGGGTTGTCAACGGGATGACGACGCCGTATCGTTGGTGCCACGACGCGGCGTCACCGCCGCTGGTTCGAGAGCTGGGAGAGGGGAGGGTGCGGTTGGGAGCAGTGGCCGTTCGGCCGGTTCGCCCTCGGTGGCGAACGGGTCGCCGTGCTCCTGGGAGGTCCGGTCGGGGGGCCTTCCCGGCGGAGCGGCGCGCTGAGCGCGGACGCGGGTGGGCCAGGCCGGTCGGGTCGGCAGGGCTCCGCGCGCACCGGGCTCGGCGTGCGGGCGAACCCGGTGCGGTCGGCGGGCGCGATTGGCGAACCCGGTGAGGGTGGTGTTGAGCCATGCGGTGAGCTGGCCGGTTGCGCAGTGAACTGGGCAGTGCGGTGAGCTGGATCGTGCGGGAGTTGAGCGGGGGACTGCGGGCTAGGTGGACTTGCCCTTGGTCACGTCGGTCAGCGCCTGGTCCAGGATCTCCAGGCCCAGGGCCAGCTCGTCCTCGGTCGCGGTGAGCGGCGGGGCGATCCGGAAGACGCCGCCCATGCCGGGGAGCTGCACGATGTTCATGTGCAGGCCCAGTTCCAGGCAGCGGCGGGTGACCGCGGCGCCCAGCTCGTCCGAGCCCTGCTTGGTGCTCCGATCGGCCACCAGTTCCAGGCCGACGAGGAGGCCTCGGCCTCGGATGTCGCCGACCACCTCGTGCTCGCTCGCGAGGCGGTCGAGGCCGGTGCGGAGCTGGTCGCCGAGCTTGGTCGCGCGGGCGGCCAGGTCGTCGCGCTCGAGCACGTCCAGCACGGTGTTGCCCACGGCGGCGACCAGCGGGTCGGAGACGTGGGTGGTGAAGAACAGGTATCCGCGTTCGTGGGCGCGCTCCTCGATCTCGGCGCTGGTGATCACCGCGGCCAGCGGTAGACCTGCGCCCAGGGTCTTGGAGAGCGTCAGGACGTCGGGGACGACCCCGTCGCGCTCGAACGCGTACCAGGTGCCCGTGCGGCACAGGCCGGTCTGGGCCTCGTCCAGGATCAGGAGCATGTCGCGCTCGCAGCACTTCTCCTGGAGGGCGGCGAAGTAGCCGGGTGGGGGTTCCAGGACGCCGCCCGACGACAGGATCGGTTCGACCAGGCAGGCCGCGAGGCTGCCGGTGGACTGGGCGTCGATCAGGTCGAAGCCGAAGTCCAGCTGGCGGCGCCAGTCCAGGGTTCCGTCCGGGGTGGTGAAGTCCGGGCGGTAGGTGTTCGGGGAGGGGAGGGCGAAGTTGCCGGGAGCCGTGGGGCCGTAGCCCTTGCGGCCCGCGCTATAGGTGGCGCCTGCGGCGCCCTGGGTCATGCCGTGCCACGAGCGGGCGAACGAGACGATCTCGTGCTTGCCCGTGGCGAGCTTGGCCAGGCGCAGGGCGGCCTCGTTGGACTCCGCGCCGGTGGTCAGCAGTTGGACCTTCTGCAGCGGGTCCGGGAGGGTGTTCGCGAGGCGGCGGGCGAGGTCGACCACCGGTCGGCTGAGCATCCCGCTGAACAGGTGGTCCAGCGTGCCGACCTGTCGGCGGACCGTCTCGACCACCTCGGGGTGGGAGTGGCCGAGGATGGCGCTCATCTGGCCGGACGTGAAGTCCAGGATGCGGCGGCCGTCCTCGGTGCGCAGGAAGCTGCCCTCGGCGCTGCTGATGATCTCCGGGGTGAACGTGCCGCCGTAGCGGACCAGGTGGCGGTCCACGTCCGACCAGAAGGCGGGGTCCGACGAGTCGCTGTGCGCAGTGGCCATGACCTGAAGCTACGACCGGGCGAGCATCGGGTCCATCTCATGATTTCGACTGTCCTGTTCGGTGTGGCCGAACAAGAATGGAGGTGTGCTGAACCCGTGGCGGCTGCGGCTGCTGAGCCAGCTGGAGACCCTGGGCACCGTGCGCGCGGTCGCTGAGGCTGCTTCGCTGAGCGCGTCGACCGTGTCCCAGCAGCTGTCGGTGCTGGAGGCCGAGACGCGCACCCGGTTGCTGGAGCGGACCGGGCGGCGGGTGCGGTTGACGTCGGCCGGGCAGCTGCTGGCGCGGCGGGCGCGGGAGATCCTCGATCACATGGACACCGTGGAGGCCGAGCTGCTCGGGCTCGGTGGGGAGCCCGCTGGGCTCGTGCGGGTGGGCACGTTCCAGAGCGGGATCCACACCCTCGCGGTGCCCGCTGTGCTCCAGTTGGCGCGCTCGCACCCGCACCTCCAGGTCGAGCTGCTGGAGCTGGAACCGCACGAGAGCCTGCGCGCTCTGCGGGTGGGGGACGCTGATCTGGTCATCACGACGGCGGACTTCGTGGAGGTCCCGCTGGGGCCTGATCTGGACGTGGTGCCGCTGGCGGTCGATCCGGTGGTGCTGGTCCTGCCGCAGCACCGGGGCGCGCGGGGGCCGGTGGATCTCGCGGCGTTCGCGGATGAGCCGTGGGCGCTGGACGTGCCGGGGTCCTACATGGCGAACCTGACGACGCGGTTGTGCCGTCAGGCCGGGTTCGAGCCTCGGGTGGTGTGCCGGTTCAGCAACTACCTGATGACGCTCCAGCACGTCGAGGCGGGGTTGTCGGTGGCGTTGCTGCCCGCGCTGGCGGTGGACGAGCGGTACCGGCTGGTTCGGCGTGAGCTGGTGCCGGAGGTGACGCGCACGATCACCGCGGTGGTGCGCAGGGGTGCTCGGCGGCCGACCGGGGTCGAGCTGGTGCTGGAGACCCTGCGCCGGTT
>NZ_JBQGCX010000589.1:0-11578 GCF_052038725.1 Actinosynnema sp. | reverse complement strand
GCCCGCCCATGCCGCGCGAATAGGCGTCCGCGATCGCGACGATGTCATGCGTACGCATGCGCGTGGCAAGCAGCGACTGGTGCGCGTCGCGCATGGTCGTGTCGGTCACCAGCACCCGGCCTTGCTCGCGAACCCACTTGGCAAAACCCGCCGCCCCCAGTTCCTCCAGCTTCTGCCTTGTGCCCGGCATTGCCTGGCCGGCAAAGCGCGGCGGAACCGGCTTGGCGGCGTCGTGCGCCGGGCGTCAAGGGGAAACTGTACCCGGTGACCAGTCCGTTCGTGCTGGAAAGCCGAGCGGTCCGCGCGTGCGTCGCGCCTCATCGGGCCGACTAGGCTCGCTCGCATGAGCGACGCTGTGGCCGCTGGGGCGGTCGGGTCTGACCAGTTCGCGGAGGGGGTCGTCGACCTGCTCGGCGCGCTGGCGTACGGGGAGCTGTCGGCGTTCGAGCGGCTCGCCGAGGACGCGAAGGCCGCGCCGACGCTGACCGGACGCGCCGCGCTGGCCCAGATGGCGGCGGCCGAGATGGGGCACTTCGCGCTCCTGGAGCGGTACCTCGCCGAGCGGAATCACTCGGTCGAGGAGGCAATGGGCCCGTTCGTGAAGGGTTTCGACGGGTTCCACGCGTCCACCGCGCCCCGGACCTGGCTGGAGTCGCTGGTCAAGGTGTACGTCGGCGACGGGCTCGCGGCCGACTTCTACCGCGAGGTCGCCGAGTGGCTGGACGACTCGGCGAAGCCGCTGGTGCTCGCCGTGCTGGCCGACACGGGCCACTCGGCGTTCGCCGAGCGCGAAGTCCGGGCGGCCTGCGAGAGCGACCCGGCGCTGCGCGACCGGCTCACCCTGTGGGGGCGCAGGCTCCTCGGCGAGGCGTTGACGCAGGCCCAGTACGTGGTGGCCGAGCGGGACGGGCTCGCCGAGCTGATCGTGCGCGGATCGGGTGACCTCGCGGGCATCGCGGCCCTGTTCCGCAGGCTCCAGCACAGCCACACGAAGCGCATGGCGGCGCTCGGACTCGGCTAGGGTTGCGAGCGGTTAGCCAACAACTCGCGCACGGAGGTCAGCGTGGAGGTCAGGGTCGGCGTCGTGGACAGCCCCAGGGAACTCGTGGTGTCGAGCGCACTCACCCCCGAAGAGGTGGAGTCCCAGGTCGGCGACGCGCTGAAGGCGGGCAGTGGTCTGCTGACGCTGGTCGACCAGAAGGGCACCCGGTTCGTCGTGCCCGCCACGCGCGTCGCGTACGTGGAGATCGGCCCGGCGGACGGCCGGAAGGTCGGCTTCGCGGCGAGCTGAGCCAGGCCGCCGGTCCACGACCGGCTGAGCCGCACGAGCTTCACCCGAGGGGGTGGCACCGGACCGGTGCCACCCCCTCGGCGCGTCCGGGTGAGGGCGGGGGCTCCGGACCGGGGTGGGGAAGGCGCGGGCGGGGGCTTCGGCGCTCGCGGGGCGGCGGTTCGGGAATCCTGCGGGCCGAGCGCACGGGCCGCCTCAGGCCGTGGGGAACGGGGGCGCGCCGGTGCCCGCGACGCGGTAGCGGCCCCACGGGTCGGGGTCGCCGAGCGAGCCGGTCGCCGAACCCGCCGGGGTGCGCAGGTCGGCGGTGCGGGCGCCCGCCTCCACCAGGCCGGTCACCCGCGGGTCCGCCGCGATCCGGCCGTACCAGTGGTAGCGGCCGTCGATCGGCTGGAAGAACCCGCGCAGGTCCACCTCGACCGGGACCTCGTGCCCGCCGAGGAGCAGCACCGCCGGACCGGAGTAGCCCTCGTGGTCCTCGAACTGCCCCTCGGGCTGCCCGTCGGGCCCCGGCTCGGGCCCCGCGCCCGCGCCCGTCACGACTGCTCACCGACCAGCCGCAGTCCCGCCTGCGCCTGTCCCCCCTGCCCAGCTCCCGCCCGCCCCGCCTGCCCGCTCGCCCCGCTCACCCGCGCCTCGATCGGCTCGTCCGGGTCCAGCACGACCCCGGCCGACCGCAGCAGCCCGTCCAGGGCGTGCCAGATGATCGTGCTCAGGTAGTCGCCCAGGCTGGCCCGCGACATCGACTGGCGGTCCAGCCACCAGTCGCCTGCGTTCTGCACCATGCCGACCAGCGCGTGCGCCCACGGCTCCGCGCCGCCCGAGTCCATCCCGTTCGCCCGGAGGAAGTCGCCGAACAGCCTGGTCAGCGCGGTGGCGATCATCGCCTTGTCCTCGCCGACCACGTCCTGCTCGACCGGTCGCTCGGCGAACGCCGCCCGCACCACGAACCGGTACAGGTGCGGGTGCTCCTCGATCACCGACAGGTACGCGTCGACGATCCGGGTGATCCGGGCCCGCAGCGACCCGTCGCCCTCGATCGCGGGCCCGAGGCGGTCCATCAGCAGCTCGGTCGCCCGCCTGCCCACGGCCAGGTACAGGTCGGCCTTGTCGGCGAAGTGCCGGTACAGGACGGGCTTGCTCACCCCGGCCTCGCCCGCGATCTCGTCCATGCCCACGTCGGCCCCGTGCCTGGCCACCGCCCGGATCGTGGCCTCCACGAACTCGGCCCTGCGCGCCTCGCGGTGGCCCTTCCAGCGCTCCCGCCGCGCGTCCGTCCCGCCCTTGACAGTCCGCACCATGCGGCGCACGCTACCAGAGGTAACCGTTACTTCAGGTAACACATATTTTGGGGAGGGCGCAGTGGCGAGGCAGCTCAAGGCCACCGACCGGGAGAAGACCGCGGAACGCCTGCTCAACTCCTCGGCGGCCAGGTCCTACGACCCCGAGGTGGACGTCGACTGGTCCGCTCCGCTCGTCGACGGCCTGCTCTACCTGCCCGAGCACCGGACCTCGCTCTACGGCACCGAGCTGTGGGCCGGGCTCAGCCGCGAGCAGCGCGTCGAGCTGGGGCGGCACGAGGTGGCCAGCGTCGCCAGTGTGGGCCTGTGGTTCGAGGTGCTGCTGATGCAGCTGCTGCTCAAGGACGTCTACTCCGGCGACCCGACCAGCAGGCACGTCCAGTACGCCCTCACCGAGATCGGCGACGAGACCCGGCACTCCACGATGTTCGCGCGCATGGTCGAGCGGATCGGCTGCCCCGCGTACGGGCCGGGCAGGCGGGTGCACCGGCTCGGCAGGCTGCTGCCGGTGATCGGCCGCGGGCCCGCCGTCTACGCGGCGATCCTGGTCGCCGAGGAGGTCCTCGACCGGTTGCAGCGGGAGATGACCGCCGACGAGGGCGTGCAGCCGCTGGTGCGCATGGTCAGCCGCATCCACGTGCTGGAGGAGGCCCGCCACGTGCGCTTCGCCCGCGAGGAGGTGGTGCGCGGGGTGCGCGGGCTGAGCCGGGCCGAGCTGCCCTACCAGCGCTGGCTGCTGGCGGTGGTGGCCATGCACATCACCCGCTCGCTGATCCACCCCGAGGTGTACCGGGCGGTCGGGCTCGACCCGGTCGAGGCCGCGCGCGCGGCGGCGGGCAACCCGCAGTGGCGCGAGACGATCCGGTGGGCGGGGGAGCGGGTGGTGGCGTTCCTGGACGAGGTCGGCCTCGTCGGGGCTCCGGGCGGGCACGCCTGGCGGCGCTCGTTCTTGGTGGGGTGAGGTGGTGCACGAGGGCGGTGGCTCCCGCACCGGCCCGGCCCGGCCCGGTCCGATCCGATCCGCGTCGCGCTCGCGACGCGGCGGTGGTCCGGCTGAGGTCTGGTGCCTGCCGCCCCGTGCGGCAGGAGCGACCCGGTTCTCGCCGCGGTGCGGCGGGCTCAGTGCTGCAAGGGGAACCCGCCGCCGATGCCCTTCCACGCCAGGTTGGAGATCAGCGTCACCGCGTCCTCCTTGGGGATCGCCCGGTCCCCGGCCAGCCACGACCGCGCCGTGACCTGGCTCAGCCCGACCAGGCCGGTGGCCAGCAGGCGCGCCCGGTGCTCGTCGAGGCCCGCGTCCGAGGTGATCGTCTCGGTGATCGCGTCCACGCTGTCCGCCGTCGCCCGCTCGACCGCCGACGCCACCGCGGGCTCGCCCCGCAGGTCCGACTCGAACACCATCCGGAACGCCTGGCCCTGGTCGTCCACGAAGTCGTAGAACGCGGCCACCGCCGCGCGCACCCGCTGCTTGTTGTCCGTGGTCGACTCGATCGCCCCGCGCACCCGCGCCACGAGCCCGTCCACGTGCGACTCCAGCAGCGCCATGTACAGCTCCAGCTTGCCGGGGAAGTGCTGGTACAGGACCGGCTTGCTCACCCCGGCGCGCTCGGCGATCTCGTCCATCGCCGCCGCGTGGTACCCGTTCGACACGAACACGTCCTGCGCCGCGGCCAGCAACTGGGCGCGTCGCGCGGTCCGCGGCAAGCGCACGCCGCGCCCGGCGGAGCCACCGTTCTGCCCGACCGTCTGGGCCGTCTCCGTCATCAGCGTGTCCTCCTGGCGCACCGAGCCGTGCGCCGATCCTCGTCGTGCCCGCGGGCGGGCTGGAACCGTTCGGCCACCCGTCAACCTTACTCGCTGGTAGGAGCCTCGCCCGTGACCTTCCCCCGCGCGGCCCGTTTCACGCTTCCCCGGCGCAGGCATCCTGGAGGGGTGACCCAGCCGCAGGAGGCGACCCGAACCGCCCTCACCCGCGTCCCCCTGTCCACCGCGGCGCTGCCGCCGCTCGACACCGCCATCCCGCCGTGGCCGGGCGAGCAGGTCCAGGTCGACGGGCACCGGCTGCACGTGCGGACCACCCCCGGCCCCGAGGGCGCCGACACCGCCGTCTACGTGCACGGCCTCGGCGGGTCCTCGACCAACTGGACCGACCTGGCCGGGCAGCTCGCGGGCCACGTCGAGGGCCGCTCGGTGGACCTGCCCGGCTTCGGGCGCTCCGAGCCGGTCGACGGGTACACCTACAGCATCGCGGCGCACGCGCGGGCGGTCACCCGCTACCTGGAGTCCCTCGGCAGGCCCGTTCACCTGTTCGGCAACTCCATGGGCGGCACGATCTCGCTCGTGATCGCCGCCACCCGCCCCGAACTGGTGAAGTCGCTGGTGCTCGTCTCGCCCGCCATGCCGGACCTGCGCCTGTCGACCAGCCGGATGGCCGACCCGCTCATCGCGCTGGCCTACCTGCCGCTCGTCGGGCGCACCGCGCGCAAGCGGTTGGCGCAGGTCAGCCACGAGGAGCGGGCCCGGCAGACGGTGCGGCTGTGCTTCAGCGACCCGTCGATCGTGCCGGACAACCGGATCGCCGAGAGCGGGCGCGAGGTCGCCGAGCGGGCCACCCAGGCGTGGGCGTCCGCCGCGCTCGGGCGCAGCACCACCGAGCTGGTGCGCTCGTGGCTGCTGCGCGGGCCCGGCTCGCTGTGGCTGCTGCCGCCCGAGGTCACCGCGCCGACGCTGGTCGTGTGGGGCGCCGACGACCGCCTGGTGAGCGTGCGCAAGGCCCCCAGGCTCACCAGGTCGCTGCCGCGCGGGCGGATGCTCGTGCTGCCGCGCACCGGGCACGTGGCGCAGATGGAGCGCCCCGTGCTGGTCGCGCGCGCGGTCGCCGGGATGTGGGAGGCGGGGGACCGCTGGTGAGCGCCGGGCCCGCCCTCCACGGTCGTGGTGGGAGCGACCGCGAGCGCCCGCTTGTGGCACCCTGTGCCCCGTGAACCGGACGTCAGGGCAGCGGCGCGGACCGGCTCCCTCCCCAGCTCCCGCCCGGTCGGCGCTCACCGAGGACCGCTACCGCAGGGGCGCGCGCCGCACGGCGGGCGAGCCGCTCGCGGCGTCGTGGGAACCGGACGGCGCGAAGCCGCGCGAGCGCAAGCGGAGCATCAAGAACCTCATCGGCAACTACGGCTGGCGGATCTACGCCGTGCCGGTCCTGGTCGTGCTCACCGCGCTGGTCGTGCTCGACACGGCCGCGCAGGACGACCAGGGCGGCGGCGTCGCCCAGCAGGGCGGCGGGCTCGGCCAGGACCGCTCCGAGCAGGCCGAGGACCACCCGAAGGTCGACGAGACGCCGCCCGCCAACACCGCGCTGGTCGACATCCCGACCGCCGTGCTGCCCGAGGGCCCCTCCTACACGGAGCAGGGCGCGGGCACCTGGGAGGTCGTCCAGGGGCGCACGGAGAAGGTGGGCGACGGGCCGCTGCGCAAGTACGCGATCGAGATCGAGGTCGGGATCAACCCGATCGACCACGGCGGCGACGTCACCACGTTCGCCAGGACCGTTGACGCCTACCTCGCCGACCAGCGCAGCTGGGTGGGCACGGGCAACGTGTCCATGCAGCGGGTCGACGACGGCTCCGAGGACTTCCGGATCAGCCTCACCAGCGTGCAGACCACGCACGGGCTGTGCGGCAACCAGATCCAGTACGAGTCCTCCTGCTACAACCCGGACCGGGAGAAGGTCGTCATCAACGTCTCCCGGTGGGTGCGCGGGGCGAAGGCGTTCAGCAACGACATCGCCAACTACCGCCAGTACGCCATCAACCACGAGGTCGGGCACGCGCTCGGCAAGGGGCACGAGGCGTGCAAGGACGACGGCAGGCCCGCGCCGGTGATGATGCAGCAGACGTTCGGGGTGGCCAACGACTACGTGGCCAAGCTGAACGAGGTGGACGCCAGCAACCGGGGCGCCGTGCCCGCCGACGGCAAGACCTGCACGCCGAACGCGTTCCCGGTCGCGCCGCGGTAGCCGCCCGCGCCCCAGCTCCCCGCCCACCTGGTGGGACGGTTTTCCACTCGGGAAGACGGTGGGGGAGTCTTGGTGTTGTCCAGTGGTGTCAGGACGTGTACGGCGTTTTGACGTGTCCGTCGAGGAGGAGCAGCATGGCGCTTCCGCCGCTCGTGGAGCCCGCAGCGGAGCTGACCAAGGAAGAAGTGGCGCGGTACAGCCGCCACCTGATCATCCCCGACGTGGGCGTCGACGGTCAGAAGCGGCTGAAGAACGCGAAGGTCCTCGTGGTCGGCGCGGGCGGTCTCGGCAGCCCCGCGCTGCTGTACCTGGCCGCGGCCGGGGTCGGCACGCTCGGCGTCGTGGACTTCGACGTCGTGGACGAGTCGAACCTCCAGCGCCAGGTCATCCACGGCCAGTCCGACATCGGCAAGCCCAAGGCCGAGTCCGCGCGCGAGTCCGTCGCGGAGATCAACCCGTTCGTCAAGGTCGTGCTGCACCAGGCGCAGCTCACCTCGGAGAACGCGCTGGAGGTCTTCCGGGACTACGACCTGATCCTGGACGGCACGGACAACTTCGCCACCAGGTACCTGGTCAACGACGCCGCCGTGCTGCTGGGCAAGCCGTACGTGTGGGGCTCGATCTTCCGGTTCGAGGGCCAGGTGAGCGTCTTCTGGGAGGACGCCCCGAACGGCCAGGGCCTGAACTACCGCGACCTCTACCCCGAGCCGCCGCCGCCCGGCATGGTGCCGTCGTGCGCCGAGGGCGGGGTGCTGGGCGTGCTGTGCGCGTCCATCGGCTCGATCATGGTGACCGAGGCGATCAAGCTGCTGACCGGCATCGGCGACCCGCTGCTGGGCAGGCTGATGGTGTACGACGCCCTGGAGATGTCGTACCGGACGATCCGCATCCGCAAGGACCCGGAGAGCCCGAAGATCACCGAGCTGATCGACTACGAGGCGTTCTGCGGGGTCGTCTCGGACGAGGCGCAGCAGGCCGCGGCGGGGCGCACCATCACGCCGCTGGAGCTCAAGCAGAAGCAGGACGCCGGGGACGACTTCGTGCTGATCGACGTGCGGGAGCCGCACGAGTACGAGATCGTCCGCATCCCCGGTTCGGTGCTGATCCCCAAGGACCGCATCCTGTCCGGCGAGGCGCTGGCCGAGCTGCCGCAGGACAAGCCGATCGTGCTGCACTGCAAGTCGGGCGCGCGCTCGGCCGAGGCGCTGGCGGCGCTGCACCGGGCCGGGTTCGCGGACGCCGTGCACGTGGGCGGCGGCGTGCTGGCCTGGGCGCGGCAGATCGACCAGAGCCTGCCGACGTACTGAGCCCGCTGGCGCACTGAGCCCGGCCGACGTGCTGGGCCCGCCGATCGCGCGGTGGCGGCCCGCCGAGGGCCGCGACCGGTGACGTCGACCTCCCGCCCCGGACCTGGACCAGGTCCGGGGCGGGGTCGTGTCCGGGGGCGGGGTCGTGTCAGGGGCCGTGCTGCTCGGGTTTGGCTGCCCACTGTTAACTGTCAACAGCAAGCGACGCAAGTCAGGGGTTCGGGCGCGTGCCCAGCACCGCTTCGGTCGCAGCCCTGGTGCCGCCGTCCCACGGGTGGTATGCGCCCCACCGGACCGCCGCCCACCTGCGCAGACCGCCCCCGTGCGGGTTGTCCGGGACCTCCCGCGTTCGACCGCTCGGGGTGGGCGTTCACCCCTGTGCGCGGCGATCGTCGCTGTGCGTAGGCGGTTTGACCGGCTGGAACCGCACTGGTGCGGCTTGTGACGAGACGTGCCACACCAACACGAGCCTGGCCGGGATCCACCACACGGAGCGCTGTTGCAGGTAGCGTGCGGTCCCGTGACGCCGACCCCGGAGCCTCCCCCGTCGCACGTGCGCGCCGCGTTCGGCGCGCGGGACGTCGAACCGGAGTTGATCGACGGCGGCCCCGCGTGGCGGTGCGGCGAGGCGGCCATCCGGCCCGCGGGCAAGCCCGCCGAGGCCACCTGGGTCGCCAAGACCCTGGACGCGCTCGACGTCGAGGGCCTGCGGGTGGCCAGACCGCTGCGGTCCACCGACGGTCGCTACGTCGTCGGAGGCTGGGCCGCGACCAAGTACCTGTCCGGCCGGGCCGAGCCGCGGCACGACGACGTGGTCGAGGTGGCCGTGCGGCTCCACGAAGCCACGGCGGGCATGACCAAGCCCCGCTTCCTCGACGCCAGGACCGACCTGTTCGCCGTCGCCGACCGGTGCGCGTGGGACGACGAGCGCACCGCGCTGCGGCCCGAGCTGGGCGGCAGGCTGTTCGAGCTGATGACCTCCTACCGCAAGCCGATCACGGCGAAGCCGCAGGTCGTGCACGGTGACCTGTTCGGGAACGTGCTGTTCGCGGGCGACGCCCCGCCCGCCATCATCGACTTCGCCGCCTACTGGCGACCCGCCCCCTACGGCGCGGCCGTCGTGGTCGTGGACGCGCTCTCCTGGGGCGGCGCGGACCGGGGCCTGGTCCAGCGCTGGTCGCACCTGGAGGAGTGGCCGCAGGTCCTGCTGCGCGCGCTCCTGTTCCGCCTGGCAGTGCACGCCCTGCACCCCCAGTCCAGCGCCCGTTCGCTGGTCGGGCTGGAGCGGGCGGCGGGCACCGTGGTCGAGCTGCTCTGAGCCGAACAGCCGGTGCGGGAACCCCCGCCAGGGGTGACCTCACCGCGCGGGCCGGGCCGCTGCGCAGGCAAGTTCGCTTCCCCGAAACACAGCACTGTGCCGAGTTAACAGCCGGTTCCTACCGTCGTCCGGGTGACCGACACCCACTGCCCGTACTGCGCGCTCCAGTGCGCGATGACGATCGTCGACGGCGAGGTGTCGCCCCGCGAGTTCCCGACCAACCGGGGCGGGCTCTGCCAGAAGGGCTGGACGTCCGCCGCGCTGCTCACCTCGCCCGCCCGCCTGACCACCCCGCTGGTGCGCGACCGAACGCCCGACGGGTCGCGCGGCGAGCTGAGACCGGCCTCCTGGGACGAGGCGCTCGACCTCGTCGCGGCCCGCCTCGCCGCGCTGCGCCGCGACCACGGGCCCGACTCGGTGGGCGTGTTCGGCGGCGGCGGGCTCACCAACGAGAAGTCGTACCTGCTGGGCAAGTTCGCCCGCGTCGCCCTCGGCACCTCCCAGATCGACTACAACGGCCGGTTCTGCATGTCCAGCGCGGCGGCGGCCGGGACGCGCGCGTTCGGGCTCGACCGGGGGATGCCGTTCCCGGTCACCGACCTGGACGACTCGAACGCCGTCCTGCTGGCGGGCGGCAACCCGGCCGAGACCATGCCGCCGTTCGTCCAGCACCTGCGCGGCGCGGCGCTCGTCGTCGTGGACCCCCGGCGCACCGCCACCGCCGAGCTCGCGGCCGTCCACCTCGCCCCGGCGCCCGGCACCGACCAGGCCCACGCGCTCGGCCTGCTGCACGTCGCCGTCGCGGCCGGGCACCTGGACCAGACCAACGTCGCCGAGCGCACCACCGGGTTCGACGACGCCTGGCGGATCGCCGCGACCTGGTGGCCGGAGCGCGTCGAGCGGGTCACCGGGGTGCCGGTCGCCGACCAGCGCGCGGCGGTGCGGCTGCTCGCCGAGGCCGACCGCGCCCACGTGCTCACCGGGCGCGGCACCGAGCAGCACGCCAGCGGCGCGGACGCGGTGTCGGCGTGGATCAACCTCGCCCTCGCGCTCGGCCTGCCCGGCACGCCCGGCTCCGGGTACGGCTGCCTCACCGGCCAGGGCAACGGGCAGGGCGGGCGCGAGCACGGCCAGAAGGCCGACCAGCGGCCCGGCTACCGCAAGATCACCGACCCGGCGGCCCGCGAGCACGTCCAGCGGGTCTGGGGCGTCGACGGGCTCCCAGGGCCCGGCAGGTCCGCCTACGAGCTGCTCGACGCGCTCGGCGGGCCGGACGGGCCGAAGGCGCTGCTGGTGTTCGGCAGCAACGTCGTGGTGTCCGCGCCCCGCGCCGGGCACGTCGCCGACCGGCTCGCCGCGCTCGACCTGCTCGTGGTGGCCGACCTGGTGCTGTCCGAGACGGCGGCGGTCGCGGACGTGGTGCTGCCGGTCACCCAGTGGGCCGAGGAGAGCGGCACCATGACGAACCTGGAGGGGCGGGTCCTGCTGCGGCAGCGGGCCGTGCGGGCCCCGGACGGGGTGCGCAGCGACCTGGAGGTGCTGCGCGGGCTCGCCGAGCGGCTCGGGCAGCCGGGGGAGCGGTTCCCGGTGGAGCCCGAGGTGGTGTTCGAGGAGCTGCGGCGCGCCTCCGCCGGGGGGCTCGCCGACTACTCCGGGGTGACCTACTCCCGGCTCGCGGCGGGCGAGGCGCTGCACTGGCCGGTCGTGCCGGACAGCACGCCCCGCGTGTTCCTGGACCGGTTCGCGCACCCGGACGGGCTGGCCAGGTTCGCCGCCGTCGACCACCGGGGGCCCGCCGAGCCGCCGGACGCCGACTACCCGCTGCAGGCCACCACCGGGCGGGTGCTCCAGCACTACCAGTCCGGGGCGCAGACCCGGCTCGTGGCCGAGCTGGTCGCGGCCGAGCCGGAGGCGTACGTGGAGGTGCACCCGGACACCGCCGGGCGGGCCGGGCTCGCGCACGGCGGGATGGCGGCGGTGGTGTCGCGGCGGGGGCGCACGGTCGCGCGGGTGCGGTGCGTGGCGTCGATGCGGGTGGACCTGGTGTTCCTGCCGTTCCACTTCCCCGGCGACGGGCGCGCGAACCTGCTGACCAACCCGGTGCTCGACCCGGTCAGCCGGATGCCCGAGTTCAAGGTGTGCGCGGCCCGGGTGGAGGCGGGGTGAGCGGGCCGGCCGGTGCCCGCGAGCGGCTGGTCGTCGTCGGGAACGGGATGGCCGCGACCCGGCTGGTCGAGGGCCTCGTGGCGGGCGGGTACGCCGGCGAGGTGACCGTGCTCGGGGACGAGCCGGTGCCGGCGTACACCCGGATCCTGCTCTCGGCAGTCCTCGCGGGCACGCACGCGG
>NZ_JBQGCX010000588.1:0-2187 GCF_052038725.1 Actinosynnema sp. | reverse complement strand
TCGCTCGGGTCGCGCAGCACGCCGGAGGGACCCCGGTAGTTCGTGTCGGCGAGGGCGCTGAAGCTGGTGCCGTTGGTGGAGGAGTAGACCCACAACTCCTGGTCGGCGGCGCCGTCGCCCTTGAAGGTGGTGTAGAGGTATCCGGCGGCGGCCTGCGCGGGTGACGCGGCGACCACGGCGGTGGCGACGGCGGTGAGCAGCGCCAGGCAGAGCCGGGCTAAGCGGTGCGGGAGCTTGCTGGTCACGCGGGGCCTCCTGAGCAGCGGAGCACGGGAACCGTGCTGGGCGCGCTGGTGGTGACCGGGCCCCGCGCCGGATCTTGTGACGCGGGTCACCACCTCTCGTGTGAACGCTAACACCTCCGCGACCGGCCGATCAAGGGCCGGTGCCGACCGCGGCCTGCTCCCCCTCGGCGCGCGAGTCGGTGGCGGGCGGGCGCTCCGGGACCAGGGACAGCAGGTGGACGCCACCGGCGACGGCCAGCGCGGCGAGCAGCGCCAGCACCACGTCACCCGGCTCGCCGCCCACCCGCTCGCCGAGCAGCACCACGCCGACGACGGCCGCCGTCAGCGGGTTCACGGTGGTGTTGACCGACAGCGGCGCGCCGAGGCCGTAGCGGTAGGAGCGCTGGGTGAGCAGCACGGCCACGACGACCAGCACGAGCGCGGCGGGCACGACCGGCGCGGTGTCGGCGTGCAGCAGCGCGCCCGCGCCGCCCTCGGCGACGAGCAGCACCGCGGTCTGCAGGAGCGCGGCCAGGACGCCGAACGCGATCCCGCCCGCCGCCGCGAGCCGCAGGCCGCCCGCGTTCCCGCGCCCGAGCAGCACGAGCACCACGCCCGTCACCGCGAGCAGCCCGACCAGGTCGCCGCCGGACAGCACGCGCGCGCCCGACCCGGTCCCCACGACCAGCAGCACCGCGACCAGACCGGCGCCCACCAGCGCGGACCCGCCCCACTCGGCCCGCCCGACGGCCTCGCGCCGGGAGAGCGCGCCCAGCAGCACGGCGAACGCCACGGTCAGCACCCCGAACGACTGCACCAGCACCAGCGGCCCGAACAGCAGCGCCGCCACGTGCAGCACGCCCCCGACCCCGTTCAGGGCGAGCGCCCACCACCACGCGGGCGTGCGCGCCAGCACCCGGCCGGGCAGGTGGGCGAGCCGCTGCTGGCGCACCGCGCCGACCGCGTAGGCGAACGCGGAGGCCACGCTCAACCCGATGCCCGTTGCCGTGCCGGTGAGGTCCACATCGGACAGCGTAAGGGGGAGGCGGTGAACAGGGCGTCATGCGGGGCAAGGGTTTTGGGGTTCGGCGGCGGCGCGGTACGGCCGGATCCGGTCAGCGGGCGGCGATCCGTGCCGCGAGTCGGGCGCACTCCAACTCGCGGAGGGCTCGGCCAGGGTGGTCACGCGCACGTCGGCCGAACTGGACGCCGTCGACACCGCCGTCGAGGGGCAGCACCCAGCCGCGCTCAACGCGCTCCCCGGCAGGGGGACGCGGTGACGCGCTCGCCCGGCAGGGGGACGCGGCGGCACACGGCGCGGCAGCACACAGCGCGGCGGTACGTGGACCGTCCCCGGTGACAGCTCCCGTCGGGATGTGGCAGGACAGCAACGGAATCGCCGGTGGAGCGGCAACGGAACTCCTGGTGGAGCGGATGCTTGGCCGCTGACGCACCGCTGCCGCCAGGGAGAGCGGGCAGCCAGGCGACTGAGGTTCCTCGTGCTCGACGACGCATCCCAGCAACCGTCGAGCACGAGGCAGAGTCCCACCTACCGTCGAGCACGAGGCAGAGTCCCGTCGCCATCGTGTGCGAGGCAGGCCCCTACCGCCGCCTGACGGCGTAGGTCAGGTGGGTCACCCCCTCGCCGGGCTCGGCGCGGATCTGCTCCAGGGCCACCCTGGACGCGTCCACGCCCTCGAACAGGCGGATGCCCGCGCCGAACAGCACCGGGGACAGGGCGACGGTGAACTCGTCCACCAGTCCGGCGTTCAGGTGGCGCAGGATCGTCTCGCCGCCGCCCGCCACGCGCACGTCCCGGTCGCCCGCGGCCTCCCGCGCCTGGGCCAGCGCGGACTCGACGCCGTCGTTCACGAAGTGGAACGTCGTCCCGCCCCGGCGCTCCCAGGGGGCGCGGCGCTCGTGGGTCACGACGAACACCGGGGCGTGGAACGGCGGGTCGTCG
>NZ_JBQGCX010000587.1:0-3481 GCF_052038725.1 Actinosynnema sp. | reverse complement strand
CGCGGTCTTCGCGGTCGCGCCGTCGAGCGCGGCGCCGACCCGGCTGACCTCGTCCGCGCCGGTCAGGCCGGTGCGCTTGGTCAGGTCGCCCTCGGCGAGCGCGTCGCACACCTCGCTGAGCCTGCGCAGCGGACCGGTCACGGCGCGGGTCGCCGCGACGGCCAGGCCCACGGCCACCGCGATGGCGGCCAGCAGCGTGCCGACCAGCACCCAGACGCCGGTGGTGTAGTTGTCGCTCGCCCGCTCCAGCTGCGCGGCGGTCGACGTCGTCATGTCCTGCACCAGCGCGTCGAGCGCGTTCTGGATGCGCACGGCCTGCGGCTTGACCTGCGAGTCGCGCGCCGCCACGTACCCGGCGCGGTCGCCGGTGCGGGCCAGCTGCAGGAACTCATCGCTGGCGACCACCTTGATGTACTCGGACCACGCGGACTGGAGCTCGGCCGTGGACGAGCGCTGCACGTCGGTGACGGCGCTCTTGGCCAGGTCGGCGAGCGCGGCGTCCATCGCCTTGACGTCCTTGGTGAACGCCTCGTGCTCGGGGCCGTTGGTCGTGGCGACCCACTCGTCGGCCAGCGCGTCGACGCGGGTCTGGAGGTACGCGCGCCTGACCTCGTCGAACTTGGCCAGCGGCACCACGGCCTCGCTGTTGAGCTGCTCCTGACCGTCGCGCAGCGAGGTCATCTGCCCCACCGCGACGCCGGTGATCACGACCATGCCCAGCACGGCCACCGCGACACCGGAGAGGATCTTGACCCCGACCGGGGCTCCGGCGAGCGCCCTTCCCTTGACTGCCATCCACGTGCCTCGTCTCGCCTCGGTGGGGGTGTTCCCCTGTCGGACGGCGAGTCGGCAGGCGCGGTGGTGGCCTGAGAAAAAGGCCACTCGTTGCGGCGAGGGGGGCCAGCTTGCGCCTTACGGGTGAAAGTTGTTTGCTTAGCCTCACCTAAATCTTGGAGGTGAGGTCCGTGCGGCTCCGCCCGCTCGTCGTCCTGCTCGCCCTGTTCGCCACCGCCTGCGGCGGTTCGACCGGCAGCGGAGCGGACACCCCGTCGTCGGCCTCCGGCGACTCCGCAGGCGTCGTCACGGTCGACACCAGGTTCGGCCCCGTCCAGGTCGAGGGCACCCCGAAGCGCGTCGTCGCGCTCGGCTGGTCCGACGCCGAGGCCGCCCTGGCGCTGGGCGTGCAACCGGTCGGCGTCAGCGACTGGATGGCCTTCGGCGGCAAGGGCGTCGGCCCGTGGGCCGAGAGCCTGTACACCGAGACGCCCCAGATCCTGGGCACGATGGAGCTGGACTACGAGGCCGTCGCGGCGCTCCAGCCGGACCTCATCCTCAACACCCGGTCCGACAACGACCAGGCCAAGCACGACAAGCTGTCCCAGATCGCGCCCACCATCGGCGCGCCCAAGGACGTCGTCACCTACGGCACCACCTGGCAGCAGCAGATCGAGATGGTCGGCAAGGCGCTGGGCAAGGACGCCGAGGCCAAGAAGATCACCGCGGACCTGGACGCCAAGTTCGCCGCGAACAAGAAGTTCGAGGGCAAGACCGCCGTCGTCGGCTCCTACTTCGACGGCAAGTTCGGCGCGTACGTCAGCGGCGACGCCAGGGTCGACTTCCTCAAGGCCATCGGCTTCACGCCCAAGGCCGAGGTCGAGTCCCTCGCCACCGGCACCTTCTTCGTCGACGTCTCCGCCGAGCAGCTCAACCTGTTCGACGCCGACTTCACCGTGATCTTCCCGATCGGCGCTGACACCGCCCCGATCAAGCAGCACCCCGTGCTGTCGAACATCCCCTCCGCCAAGGACGGCCGGATGCTGGTCATGGAGGACAAGACGCTGGTCAGCGCCTTCTCCAGCGGCTCCACCCTGGGCGTGGCCCACGCCCTGGACAAGGCCGTCCCGCAGTTCCAGGAGATCCTGAAGGTGGGTTGATCGACAGCCCCGCGAGAGCGGGGTGCTACGCTGTAGGCGGACCTCGTGTGACGCTATCCCTCGAACCTCCCCAGGGCCGGAAGGCAGCAAGGATAAGTGGGCTCTGGCGGGTGCGCGAGGTCCCCTGATCTCAGCGGGAACCCTCGGCCCCGGCACGAATTCGTGTCGGGGTCTTTGGGTATGGTCAGGCCCGTGGCGCTCGCCCTCTACCGCAAGTACCGACCGGCTACCTTCGCCGAGGTCATCGGCCAGGAGCACGTGACCGATCCCCTGCGCATCGCGCTGGGCGCCGGGCGGGTGAACCACGCCTACCTCTTCTCCGGCCCGCGCGGCTGCGGCAAGACCTCCAGCGCGCGCATCCTGGCCAGGTCGCTCAACTGCGCCAAGGGGCCCACCCCCGACCCGTGCGGCGAGTGCAACTCCTGCGTCGGCCTCGCCCCCAACGGGCCGGGCAGCGTCGACGTGGTCGAGCTGGACGCCGCCTCGCACGGTGGTGTGGACGACACCCGCGAGCTGCGCGAGAAGGCGTTCTACGCGCCCGCCGAGGCCAAGTACCGGGTGTTCATCATCGACGAGGCCCACATGGTCACCACGCAGGGCTTCAACGCCCTGCTGAAGATCGTGGAGGAGCCCCCGGAGCACCTGATCTTCATCTTCGCCACCACCGAGCCGGACAAGGTGCTGCCGACGATCCGCTCGCGCACCCACCACTACCCGTTCCGGCTCATCCCCCCGGTCTCGATGCGCGCGCTGCTGGAGCGCAACTGCGCCGCCGAGGGCGTGGCGGTCGAGCCCTCGGTCTTCCCGCTGGTCATCCGCGCGGGCGGCGGCTCCGCCCGCGACACCCAGTCCGTCATGGACCAGCTGCTGTCCGGCGCGGGCCCCGAGGGTGTGCGCTACGACCGGGCCATCGCGCTGCTCGGCGTCACCGACGTCGCGCTGATCGACGACGTGGTGGAGGGGCTCGCCGCAGGCGACGGCGCGGCCGTGTTCGGCACCGTGGACCGGCTCGTCGACGCGGGCCACGACCCGCGCCGCTTCGCCACCGACCTGCTCGACCGGCTGCGCGACCTGGTGCTGCTGTGCGCCGTGCCCGACGCGGGCGAGCGCGGGCTGGTGTCCGCGCCCGAGGACGTGCTGGCCAAGATGATCCCGCAGGCCCAGAACATCGGGCCCGCCACGCTCACCCGGTACGCCGAGGTGCTGCACCAGGGGCTCACCGACATGCGCGGGGCCACCGCGCCCCGGCTGCTGCTCGAACTGCTCTGCGCGCGGATGCTGCTGCCCTCGGTGTCGGACGCCGAGTCGGCGGTGCTCCAGCGCGTCGAGCGGCTGGAGAAGCACGGCGTCGCGGCGGGCGGCAGTGGTGGTGGCGGCGGTGGCGGCGCTCCCGCCGTCGAGTCCAAGTTCCAGCGCCCCTCGCAGCGCCAGGCCGAGCCCGAACCGGCCCCAGCGCAGGCCGCGCCCCTGGCCGCGGCGCCCCCGGTCGCCGTGCCCGTCGCGCCGCCGCAGGCCGCCGCGCCGGTCGAGCCGACCCCGCAGCCCGC
>NZ_JBQGCX010000586.1:0-3947 GCF_052038725.1 Actinosynnema sp. | reverse complement strand
GGGCGGGGGGGGCCCTCTCAGGCTCCCGCCCCGCCCGTCGGCGTTCCCGCGGGCGTCGCCCCGGAGGACGAGCCCGCCGAGGAGGACACCGACGCGGCCGACCTGCTGGCCGTGGCGGAGGCCGCGGACGAGGTGCGGGTGCTCGACGAGCGCCCCCGGTACCACCTGGCGGGCTGCTCCTGGGTGGGCGACCGGGCCGCGCTGGGGCTGCCGCTGGCCGAGGCGCGCGAGCTGGGCTTCACCCCGTGCGGGGTGTGCAGGCCGGACTCGGCGCTGGCCGCGACCAAGCGGGCCGCCGCGAAGCGGGCCGAGCGGGCGGGCGCCGACAAGCCCGCGACGACCGGTGCGCCCGACCCGGCCGGAGCCCAGGCCGAGCGGGCCGCCGACGAGCCCGAGCGGGCCCCTCAGATCGCCCAGGACGCCCCCGGAGCCGCCCAGGCCGGTGCCACCGCCGGGAGCGGGGACGGGCCCGCCGCGCGCGGCTGAGCGGCCCTCCCGCGCGACGCTCGGCGCAACCGGTTTGCGCCCTCGGCTACCCTTGGTGGCACAGGCGTTGATCCGGCCATCACCGGGGGAGCCTCCGGAAGAACAGGCCCCAGGGCCCCAGTAGAACCGGACGGGAACGGCCCGTCACAGCCGTCGAAGAGAGGCCAGAGCCCCGTGCCCTGGCAAGCGGGGTGGTACCGCGGTGCGCCTACGGGGTGGGCGCGTCGTCCCCGTGCGCCGGGACGCACGCGAGGAGTTTGACCATGCCCTACCCCAAGGCGGGAGCGGACGCCGTTCCCTCCGAGCCGTCCTTCCCCGCGCTGGAGCGCGACGTGCTCGGCTTCTGGGAGGACGACAAGACCTTCCAGGCCTCCGTCGACGCCAGGCCCGCCGGTGAGAACGGCTCCAACGAGTTCGTGTTCTACGACGGCCCGCCGTTCGCCAACGGCCTCCCGCACTACGGCCACCTGCTGACCGGGTACGTCAAGGACCTGGTGCCGCGCTACCGCACCATGCGCGGTCAGCACGTGGAGCGCCGCTTCGGCTGGGACACGCACGGCCTGCCCGCCGAGGTCGAGGCGGAGAAGCAGCTCGGCTTCTCGTCCAAGAGCGACATCGAGGCCTTCGGCATCGACAAGTTCAACGACGCCTGCCGCACGTCCGTGCTGCGCTACACCGACCAGTGGCGCGACTACGTGACGAAGCAGGCCCGCTGGGTCGACTTCGACAACGACTACAAGACCCTCGACCTGGACTACATGGAAAGCGTCATGTGGGCCTTCAAGACCCTGTGGGACAAGGGCCTGGTCTACGAGGGCTTCCGGGTGCTCTGGTACTGCTGGCGCTGCGAGACGCCGCTGTCCAACACCGAGACCAAGATGGACGACACCTACCGGGACCGGCAGGACCCGGCGGTGACCGTCGGCCTGCGCCTGGAGACCGGCGAGCTGGCCCTGGTGTGGACGACCACGCCGTGGACGCTGCCGTCGAACCTGGCCGCCGCCGTGCACCCGGACGTGGACTACGTGACGGTCGAGGCGAACGGCGAGAAGTACCTGCTCGCCGAGGCCCGCGTCGCCGCCTACGCCCGCGAGCTGGGCGAGGAGCCGCCGGTCGTGGCCCGCTGCAAGGGCTCCGACCTCATCGGGCGGCGCTACACCCCGCCGTTCGACTTCTTCCTCGGCCGCGACAACGCGCACCAGGTGCTGCCCGCCGACTACGTCACCACCGAGGACGGCACCGGCATCGTCCACATCGCCCCCGCGTTCGGCGAGGACGACAAGGCCGTCACGGACGCCGCGGGCATCGAGGTCGTCGTCCCCGTCGACCCGCACGGCTGCTTCACCGCCGAGGTGCCGCCGTACGCCGGGCAGCACGTGTTCGAGGCCAACAAGGTCATCATCCGCGACCTGAAGGACGCGGGGCTGCTGCTGCGCCACGAGACCTACGACCACCCGTACCCGCACTGCTGGCGCTGCGACAACCCCCTGATCCAGCGCGCGGTGTCGTCGTGGTTCGTCGCGGTGACGCAGTTCCGCGACCGCATGGTCGAGCTGAACCAGCAGATCAACTGGGCGCCCGAGCACATCAAGGACGGCCAGTTCGGCAAGTGGCTGTCGAACGCGCGCGACTGGAACATCTCCCGCAACCGGTTCTGGGGCTCCCCGATCCCGGTGTGGGTCTCGGACGACCCCGAGTTCCCGCGCGTGGACGTGTACGGCTCGCTGGACGAGCTGGAGCGCGACTTCGGCGTGCGCCCGACCGACCTGCACCGGCCCGCGATCGACGAGCTGACCCGGCCCAACCCGGACGACCCCTCGGGCAAATCCACCATGCGCCGGGTGCCCGAGGTGCTGGACTGCTGGTTCGAGTCCGGCTCGATGTCGTTCGCCCAGGTGCACTACCCGTTCGAGAACGCCGACTGGTTCGAGAACCACTACCCCGGCGACTTCATCGTCGAGTACAACGGGCAGACCCGAGGCTGGTTCTACACGCTGCACGTGCTGGCCACGGCGCTGTTCGACCGGCCCGCGTTCCGCAACTGCGTGGCGCACGGCATCGTGCTCGGCGACGACGGGCAGAAGATGTCCAAGTCGCGCAAGAACTACCCGGACGTGAACGAGGTGTTCGAGCGGGACGGCTCGGACGCGATGCGCTGGTTCCTGATGTCCTCGCCGATCCTGCGCGGCGGCGACCTGGTCGTCACCGAGCGGGGCATCCGCGACGGGGTGCGGCAGGCCGTGCTGCCGCTGTGGAACTCCTGGTACTTCCTGGCGCTGTACGCCAACGCCGAGGGCGTCGAGGGGCGCTGGCGGACCGACTCGCCGCACGTGCTCGACCGGTACGCGCTGGCCAAGACGCACGACCTCGTGGCGCGGGTGACCGGGCAGCTCGACGAGTACGACATCTCCGGCGCGTGCGCGTCGGTCCGGGACTTCCTGGAGGTGCTGACCAACTGGTACGTGCGGCGCTCGCGCGACCGGTTCTGGGCGGGCGAGAAGGACGCGGTGGACACGCTGCACACCGTGCTGGAGGTGGTGTCGCGGGTGGCCGCGCCGCTGCTGCCGATGACCACCGAGGTGGTGTGGCGCGGGCTGACCGGCGGACGCTCGGTGCACCTGACCGACTACCCGGCGGCGGCCGACCTGCCCGCCGACCCGGAGCTGGTGGCGGCGATGGACACGGTGCGGCAGGTGGCGTCGACGGCGCTGTCGCTGCGCAAGGCCAACAAGCTGCGGGTGCGGCTGCCGCTGGCCAGGCTGGTGATCGCGTCGGCGTCGGCGGGGTCGCTGGAGGGGTTCCGGGAGATCCTGAGCGACGAGGTCAACGTCAAGGCGGTCGAGCTGACCGACGACGTGGACGCGCACGGGCACTTCCAGCTTGCGGTGAACGCGCGGGTGGCCGGGCCGAGGCTCGGGCCGAACGTGCAGAAGGTGATCAAGGCGGTGAAGGCCGGGGACTGGAGCGAGGTCGACGGGCGCGTCGTCGCGGCCGGGATCGAGCTGTTCCCGCAGGAGTACGAGCAGCGGCTCGTGGCCACCGACCCGGCGGCCACGGCGGCGCTGCCCGGTGGGGCGGGGCTGGTCGTGCTGGACACCGAGGTCACCGAGGAGCTGGCGGCCGAGGGCGTGGCGCGGGACCTGGTGCGGGTCGTGCAGCAGGCGCGCAAGGACGCCGGGCTGGACGTGTCGGACCGGATCGCGCTGACCGTGGACGCGCCCGAGGGCGCCGCGGCCGACGCGGCTCGGGCGTTCGAGGCGTTCGTGCGCGAGGAGACGCTGGCGGTGGAGGTGTCCTACGGGGCCGTCGACGGCGGGTCCGAGGGCGCGGTCGGCGACGGGGTCAAGGTGCGGGTGCTGGTCGTCAAGGCGGGCTGTGCGCTCCGGTGACGCGGTCCCGGCACACCACTCGGGCGGTGGGGGGGTGTGCCGGGGCCGGGCTGCAGCCGGGGGGGGGCTTGG
>NZ_JBQGCX010000585.1:0-2107 GCF_052038725.1 Actinosynnema sp. | reverse complement strand
CGGCCAGCTCCCCCGTGGGCGGCGCGGGCGGTTCGAGGCGGGCGACGCCGGTGAGCGCGTGGTCCGGGCTGTCGTCGCCGAGCAGGTGCGCCACGACCCGGTCGGGCGCCCGCAGCACCCTGGACAGCGCGGGCGAGTCGTCCTGCTGCACCTCCACCAGGCCGCGCGCGATGAGCGGCGCGGACGGCGCGAGCCGGAACCGGCCGGGCCCGGCGGGCGGCAGGCCGCACAGCTCCAGCGCGAGGCCGGTGGTGGCGCGGCGGCGGGTGATGTCGTCGTTGAGGTCGCCGTAGAGGCGTTCGAGCCGGGTGTCGACGTCGGGGGCGAGCGCGACCAGCAGCAGCTCCACGTCCAGCGGGTCGAGCGCGAAGTCGCGCGCCAGCACGAGCAGGCGCGGTCCCGGCGCGGGCGCGAGCGCGGCCAGCGCGTCCAGGTCGACGTCGTCCTCGGGCGGGAACAGGCGCGGGACGCGCGGGGCGTCCAGCACCCGCTGCACGGCCTCGGGCGTGAAGTACAGGCCCCGGTACGGGTCGTCGGGCGCGGGGTCGGTGGCGCGCCGCGCCTCCACGGCCAGCCGCACCCGCCACTCCACGGCCCCCAGGCGCGCCCACAGGTACACCAGGTCGGCGTCCTGCTCCCCGCTCCCGGCCACCCCGCCCACCACGCCGAGCAGCCCCTCGTCGGTGGTCACCGGTCCTCCCCCCGCTCCTGGCACGGCCGTCCCGGCGGGCGCCGGGGACCGGGCGGGCGCGGGCTCCCGGCGGTCACCTGATCGCCCCGCCCCCGCGCTTGCGCGCCGTCCCGGCGGGCCGCTCGGGCGTGGGCGCGGGGCGCTCCCTGGTGGCCGCGAACCCCTCGCCCTCCGCGCTCGTCGGCCCCTCGTAGCGCAGCCTGCGCGCGGTGCCGTCGCCGGTGAAGCCCGGCTCGTCCAGGCCGCGCAGCACGATGCCCTCGGTGACCGGCGGCCCGGCCGGGGTCCACTCGCCGCGCATCGGCGCGGTCACCTTCACGTCGATCGACGGCTTGAGCTCGCCGCCCAGCGCCGACCACACGTCGGCCGCCGCGGCGCCCTCGGACAGCGCGCCGCCGGTGATCAGCGGAACCTTCGCGCCCAGCTCGGCCAGCGACCCGGTGAGCCAGCGCCGCTCCACGCTCTGCACCCGCACCAGGCACGCCAGCACCTCGGACAGCAGCCGGTGCTCGTCGGTGGCCCGGTTGGTCCAGGCCGTCACCAGGTAGGACAGCCGGAACCACCGGGTGGGCCCGCGCCAGCCGAGCAGGTCGCCGGACTCGTCGTGCACCTCGGCCGACCCGGCGCTGCGCCGCCCGACGTCCTCGCGGATGTCGTAGAGGAACACGTTCACCATCGGCCCGTTGCGCCGCGCCGTCCACTCCTTGGTGGGCGCCTCGAACGCCAGCTCGCCGCCACCGCCGGGGACCCCGCTGTCCGACAGCAGCCTGCGGATCGCCTCGTCCACCTCGTGGATCACGACACCCTCCCCGCACCTCGTCCATCCACAAAGGACATACCCGTGCCCCGGCTCACCTGCGGTTCACCATGTCCGGCGGCCCGATCGTGCCCGGCACCACCAGGAACGGCGTGGTCGCGGGCCGGAACCCGTCGCCGGAGGCGGTGATCACGCGCGGCCCGGTCTGGTCCTTGGGCAGGATCAGCAGCTGCGCGGTGAAGCTGCCGTCCGGCCGGGGCAGGGTCGGCGCGGCGGACGCCGTGATGCCCGGCGTCCAGGTCAGCCGCACCGGCACGCCGGGCGGGAAGTCCAGCCCCCGCACCGAGGTGACGAAGCCCGGCTCGCCGATCGGCGGCACCGCCACGATCCTGGGCAGCAGCACCCGGACCTGCGCGGTGGCCGCGTTGTCGGCCGCGTTGCCGTCGCTGCCGGTGGTGCGCACCACGCCGCGCGCGGTCCCCTGGCCCGGCGCCACCGGCGCGAGCACCACGGTGAGCGACTGCGTCCCACCCGGCGGCAGGTCGCGCAGCGCGCACCCCGTCGCCGAGCAGCCGGGTGGCAGCGCCGCGACCGGGATTCCCCTCGGCAGCGCCATCTCCAGCCGCAGCCCGGTGGCGTTCGCGCCGCCGCCGTTGCGC
>NZ_JBQGCX010000584.1:0-2549 GCF_052038725.1 Actinosynnema sp. | reverse complement strand
CGGCCTGGCGGGCGTCCGGCTCGGGGAGCGCCGGGCGCCGCACCGCGCGGCTCACACGCGCCGCCCCAGCTCGGCGCCCACGTCCTCGGGGGACGGCATCGCCGCGATCTCGGCCGCCATCGCCTCGGCCGCCGCCCGGCGCTCCCCGTCCACGAGCAGCTCGCGCGCGGCCCCGGTGATCGCCTCGACCGTCGCGTCCGCGCCCACCAGCGCCCGGCCCAGGCCCGACCCGACGACCGCCTCGGCGTTGCCGAACTGGTCCGCGCCCTGCGGCAGCACCAGGTGCACCGCGCCGCCGACCGCGCTGCCGATCGTGGTGCCCATGCCGCCGTGGTGCACGGACAGGTCGGCGTGCCGCAGCAGCTCGCCCTGCGGCAGCCAGCGGTGCACGCTCACGTTCGCGGGCAGCTCGCCCAGCGCGTCCACGTCCACCAGCGGCCCGGCCGACACGACCACGCGGGCGTCCAGCGCGGCCAGCCCGTCGATCGCCCCGCGCAGCACCGGCGCGTCGCTGAACACGGTGCCGAGCGACAGGTAGACCAGCTTCCCGTCGCGCCCCACCACGCCCTCGGGCACCGGCACGTCGTCGCTGTGCTGCACCGGCCGCAGCGGGAGCCGCTCGGCGTCGCCGAGGTCGCGCTGCCACGCGGGCGGGCAGATGTCCAGCAGCGGGTTGCCCAGCAGCAGCCCGTCACCGGCGGGCTCGACGCCCAGCCCGGCCGCGACCTCGCGCACGTTCGCGTGCAGCGCGGGGCCGAGGTCGACCGCGTCCATCCGGCCGAGGCCGTGGCACAGGGCCGGCACGCCCGCCTTGGCCGCGGCCAGCGCCGCGCCCAGGTTGAGCACCTCGCGGATCACCAGGTCCGGCTTGTGCCGCTCCAGCAGCGGGGCCAGGTCGGTGGCGAAGCGCTCGGGCAGGACCGTGCCGAACGAGATCGCCGAGACCCGCTCCTGCTCCTGCGGCGACAGGTCCTGCGGGCGCATCGGGCGGCCGAACTGGTGCGCGACGGCCTGCCGCACGTCCCACCCGGCCGCGACCGGCTCCGCGCCCGCGGCCGCGATGGCCGGGTGCACCCGCTCGGTCGTGGCGTAGACGACCTCGTGCCCGGCCTCCACCGCGGCCCGCACCAGGGGCAGCACGGGGTAGGTGTGGCCGAAGGTCCCCAGACTGGAGAAAAGGATCTTCACGCGGCTACGGTATCCCGCGCCGATCACTGCGGGACAGGGCGGAAGTCCCTGGTCAACCGTGATCTTCGTCCAGGCTGTCCCGCACCTCGGTGGTGGCCTCGATGCTCGCGCGCAGGAACCGCGCGACCACCGCGCGCTCGGCCTCGTCGAACCCGGCCCAGGCGCGGGTGAACGCCTCGTTCAGCGGCAGGAAGAACTCCCGGCCCAGCTCCAGCGCGCGCTGGTCCACCGCCAGGTCCACCCGCCGCCGGTCGGTCGCGCTGCGCACCCGGTGCACGTGCCCGGAGGACTCCAGCCGGTCGAGCACGGACGTGGTCGCCGACGCGCTCAGCCGCATCACCTCGGCCAGCCGTCCCGGCGTCATCGGCTGCTCGGACCAGCGCGCCTCCATGATGTGGAGCAGGGCGTTCAGGTCCGTGCGGTGCATCCGGTGGCGCTCCCCGAACCGCTCGGCGAAGCGGTCCGACTCGACCGTCAGCAGCTGCAACAGCCGAACGAGCAGGTCGTGATCTGCCACACCGGCGTCCTTCCTCTACTATTTCGATCGTCCGATAGTTCGATGGTCGAAGTTAATGGCTCCGGAGGACATTCTCCCGTGACATCGCGCGCACGTTGGCTGCTGCCCGCCCTGATCGCCGTGGCGTGGCTCGCGCTCGGCGGATTCGGCGGCCCCTACGCCGGAAAGCTCAGCGAGGTGTCGGTCAACGACAACACCGCCTTCCTCCCCTCCTCGGCCGAGGCCACCGAGGTCGCCACCCTGCTCAAGGCGTTCGAGACCTCCCGCCAGGTACCCGCCATCGTCATCGCCGAGCGTGACAGCGGCCTCACCGACGCCGACCGCCAGTACCTCAGCGGCGCCGAGCTGCCCGGCGAGGCGTCCCCGCTCATCCCCTCCCAGCAGGACGACAAGGCCGCCCAGCGGATCGTCCTGCTCGACGGCGCCGAGCCCGCGCCCGGCGTGGAGGAGCTGCGCGAGGCGTTCGCGTCCCCACCGGAGGGGCTGACCGTGCTGGTCACCGGCCCGGCCGCGCAGATCGCCGACCTGAAGGAGGCGTTCGGCGGCATCGACGGCATCCTGCTGCTCGTCGCCGCCGCCGTCGTCGCGGTGATCCTCGTGCTCGTCTACCGCAGCCCGCTGCTGCCGGTGATCGTGCTGCTGTCCGGCGTGTTCGCGCTCGGCGTCGCCAGCCTCGCGGTCTACCTGCTCGCCGACGCGGGCGCGGTCGACCTCAACGGCCAGAGCCAGGGCATCCTGTTCATCCTCGTCTTCGGCGCGGCCACCGACTACGCCCTGCTCCTGGTGTCCCGCTTCCGCGAGGAGCTGCGCGACACCGAGGACAAGCACGCGGCCATGCGCACCG
>NZ_JBQGCX010000583.1:0-1544 GCF_052038725.1 Actinosynnema sp. | reverse complement strand
GCCGCGACCCTCGACGGGACGCGCGCGCTGCTGGAGCGGGTGGCCGCCGAGCGCGGGGAGGTGAGCCTGGTCGGGTGGAGCCTGGGCGGGGTGTTCGCCCGCGAGCTGGCGCGCGAGCGGCCCGAGCTGGTGCGGCAGGTGATCACCCTCGGGAGCCCGTACGCGCTGCGCGACGCCCGGTGCACGCGGGTCAACCCGGTGTTCCGGCTGCTGTCGGTGTTCTACGAGGCGGTCTCGGACCTGCCGCCGCCGGAGTCCGAGCGGCCCGCGATGCCGGTGCCCGCGACGTCGGTGTACTCGCGGTCGGACGGGATCGTGCCGTGGCGGGCGTGCCTGGAGGAGGAGGGGCGGCGGCGGGAGAGCGTGCCGGTCGCGTCCAGCCACCTCGGGTACTGCCACAACACCTCGGTGCTGTGGCTGGTGGCGGACCGGTTGGCGCAGCCGCGCGGCCGGTGGCGCCGGTTCGCGCCGCCCCCCGGCATGGCGCGGATGTTCCCGGCGGCCTGAGCGGGGCCCGGCTGTCCGGGACCCCTTCGCTATTCCACTCTATTCCTTCAGTGTGGAACGAAACTGATTCTCGTGGCCGCGCCGCGTGGATACCCTGCGGTCATGAGCCTGCGCCTGGAGCTGGACGGCCGGATCGCCACCCTCGTCATCGACCGACCCGACAAGCGCAACGCGATGAGCTTCGCGATGTGGCGCGCGATCCCCGAGCTGGTCGAGCGGGTGCGGGCCGACGACGCGGTGCGGGTGCTCGTCGTGCGCGGCGGCGAGCACTTCTCCGCCGGGGCCGACATCGGCGAGTTCGGCGAGCTGCGGCGCGGCGTCGAGGCGACCGCCCGGTACAGCGCGGTCGTGCACGCCGGGGAGCAGGCGCTGGCGACGCTGGAGAAGCCGACGATCGCGTCGGTGGACGGGTTCTGCGTGGGCGGCGGGTGCGAGCTGGCGCTGGCGTGCGACATCCGGATCGCGTCCGCGCGGGCCCGGTTCGGGATCACGCCCGCCAAGCTCGGGATCGTGTACTCGCTGACGGCGACCAAGCGGCTGGTGGACGTGGTGGGGCCGTCGTGGGCCAAGCAGGTGCTGCTCACCGGGGAGCTGGTGGACGCGGCGGTGGCGCTGCGGATCGGGCTGGTCAACGAGGTGGTGGAGGACCTGGGGGCGCGCACGGCCGAGCTGGCGGCGGTGATCGCGTCGCGGGCGCCGGTGAGCGTGCTGGGGATGAAGCAGATCGTGGATCGGGTGGTGGCGGGGGAGCGGGAGGAGAGCGCGGAGGTCGCGGAGCTGTACGACGCGGCGGTGCGCAGCGCCGAGTACGCGGAGGGGGTGGCGGCGTTCCTGGAGAAGCGGGCGCCGGTGTTCTAGGCCGTCTCCTCGCCGAGGGCCCCGCACGCGTCCCCGAGCAGCGGGCGGCCCTCGAAGCGGCCGAGCTCCTGCCGGTAGAACTCCAGCCCGATGCCGTTGGGGTCGCGGATGTACATGCTGTCGGCGGACCCGCGCGCCGGGCCGAGGTACTCGACCCCGGCGGCGTCCATGCGCCGCTT
>NZ_JBQGCX010000582.1:0-5332 GCF_052038725.1 Actinosynnema sp. | reverse complement strand
CGGGTCACGGCTGCGGGAAGAACCGCTTCACGAACACCTCCCACGCCCGGTCCCCGAAGATCGCCCGCTGCGGCCCCAGCAGCCGCACGGGAATCCCCACCCGGTACCGGATGCGCGGCTTGCGGTCGGTGATCGCCCGCTCCACGACCTTCGCCACCTGCCCCGAGCGCACCGACGTGCGCCCGCGCCCGGTCGGGTGCTCCACCTCCCGGTAGGCGCCGTGCCAGTCCACGAACCGCTGCCAGAAGTCCGCGTACAGCTCGCTGTCGGAGGACAGGCCCAGGTCGCCCACGGTGGTCGGCACGAACGAGCCCAGGATCGGCGACGGCTCGATCACCGCGACCTCGATGCCCCACGGCGCCACCTCCAGCCGCAGCGAGTCGCTGATGGCCTCCAGCGCGTGCTTGGTCGCCTGGTAGTAGCCGCGGCCGGGGGTGGCGAACAGCCCGAAGATCGAGGACATCATCACGATCCGCCCCGACCGCTGCTCCCGCATCCCCGGCAGCACCAGCTGCGTCATCCGGGACAGCCCGAAGAAGTTCGTCTCGAACTGCCTGCGCACCTGCTCCAGCGGCGTCTCGCCGATCGTGCCGTTGAGGCTGTGGGCGGCGTTGTTCACCAGCACCCCGACCGCCCCGTGGTCCTCGGTGATCCGCTTGACCGCCGCGGCCATCGACGCCTCGTCGGTCACGTCCACCCGCAGCGTCGTGATGCCCTCGGCGGCCAGGTCCTGGAGCCCGTCCAGGTTCCGGCCGGTCGCGTACACCGGGTGCCCGGCGCGGTGCAGCCGCAGCGCCGTCGCCCGCCCGGTGCCCGAGGACAGCCCGCCGCTGGAGTTGACCCCGGTGATCAGGACCGCCCGCGACGGGCTCACCGGTCACCGCCGCCCGGCTGGGACACCGGCTGCTGCGACACCCGGCTCGCGGCCACCGAGTAGCCCAGGCCCAGCCCGTCGACCATGCGCGTGATGAAGTTGAACATCGACGCGGTGAAGAACGCCTCCAGCAGCTCCTCCCGGCTCCACCCCGCCTCGCCCGCGACCCGCCAGTCCTCCTCGGTGATCTTGTACGCCTCCCGGCTGACCTTCGTCACCAGGCGCAGCAGCACCTTCGTGTGCTCGTCCACCGGCAGCTCGTCCACGCCGGACGCCGTCTCCACCGCCTTCGCGGTCTCCTCCGGCCCGCCGAACGCCCGGAAGAAGAAGTTGTGCGTGCCCACGCAGTACGGGCACTGGTTCACCTTCGACGTCCACGCCGAGATCAGCTCGCGGGTCTGCCGGGGCAGCACCCCGCCCAGGTACATGCCCTTGTAGCCGGCGACCACCGCCTCCAGCAGGTCCGGCCGGGACGAGGTCAGCCGGAACATGTCGGGCACGAACGGCAGCCCGGTGGCCTGCTTGATCTCGGCGTACAGCTCGGCGACGCGGCCGGTGGCCTGCGCCTCCTCCACCATCGGGACTCGGACCTCGGTCGTTGCGTCCATTCTCGACTCACCTCTCAGCGGTGGAACCGGGGATACGGGGGGTGTTGCGGCGGCGCAGGACCGGGACCGCCTCGGCCTGGAAGTCGACCTCGGCGTCGAAGCCCTTCACCACGCCCTCCACGACCAGCAGCGACAGCAGCGGGAACGCGAACTCCGGCGCCGGGAACAGCCCGAACCGCCGCTGCAGGTCGAACAGCCTGCCCGCGAACCGGGCCAGGTCGAACTCGCCGGACAGCGCGCCGGAGCTCTCGGCGACCAGCTCGCGCAGCCCCGACCGGAAGCCCTCCAGGTCGCAGTCGTCGGCCACGTGCGCGGCGCTGTCCACGACGATCTGGGCGCACATCCAGCCGTCGCCCATCGCCATGTTGATGAAGAAGTCGGAGAACGACCGGCGCACCGCCTCCGGCAGCCGGATCACGAACCCCGCGTCCAGCACGACCAGCCCGGCGTCGCGGTCGAAGTACAGGTTGCCGGGGTGCAGGTCGCAGTGCACCACGCCGTCCACGAACAGCATCTCGTAGATCGCCGCCAGCACCGCCCGCACCACCGCGCGCCGGGTCGCCGCGTCCAGCTCGCCCGGCTCGAACCGGGTCAGCCCGTCCACGTACTCCATCACCACGATCTCCGGCGTGCACAGCCCCGGCAGCGGCTCGGGCACGTGGACGTTCCCGGACGCGGCCAGGTTCGCGCGCAGCCGGGCCAGTGACTCTGCCTCGGCGGTGAAGTCGAGCTGCCGCAGGATCGCGCCGCCGACCTGGGCGTGCATCAGCGCGAACGGCATCCGCCGCAGCGCGGGCAGCCGGGCGGCCAGCGCCATCGCGGCCGAGGTGAGCGCGAAGTCCTGGCGCATCACCCGCGCGATGCCGGGGCGGCGCACCTTCACCGCGACGTCCCGGCCGTCCAGGGGGGTGGCGCGGTGGACGGTCGCGATGCTGCCGCACGCCACCGGCTCCCACCCGAACCCGGCGAACGGCCACTCCCGGTCCCGGTAGGCGCGCCGCACGGCCCGCCGCACCCGCCAGGCGCGCGGTGGCCGCGCGGCGTCGGTGAGCGTGGACAGCGGACCGGTGACCGCGTCGGGCAGCAGGTCGCGGCGGGTGCTGAGCAGCTGGCCGATCTTGATGTAGGACGGGCCGAGCGCGGTCAGCAGCCGCACCCACCGCCCGCCGTCGCGCAGCACGGCCCCGCCGGGCGAGCCGCGCAACCGCGCGAGCAGCGCCGCGCCCGCGAGCGCGGCGGCGTGGCCGAGGACCACCGCGCCCACGCGGGCGCCGCGCAGCGCCAGACCGGGCAGTCGGACCAGGCGGCGTGCGGTGTTCGGCACGAGCGCCCCCTTCCGTCGTGGGACCGGGTGGACCGGGCCGGGTGGACCGGTGTGCGACCTGGCCCGATCGTGCTGACCGGGGCGCGCGGACCACTACTCCCTGCGTGCCGGGAACACCGAAGTGGTTGGCGCGACAGGGTTCTTGGCCCCTTGACGAGCGCGCGGGGGCGCCGCGGGGGTGATCGGGCAACCTCGGAGAGCCGCCGCCCGCCGCGCCGGGCCACCCTGGGACGTGGTCCGCAGCCGACGAGTCAGGGGTGAGCGATGGTCCGGGCACGTCCGCGCGGCGAGGCCGCCACCAGGGTCACCCCGGAGCGCTGGCGGCAGGCCAGGCGGGCGGTGCTGGACGCGGGGGAGCGGTTCGCCGCCCTGGTCGAGTCCGCGCCCGACCCGGCGGCGCGCGCGGTCGGCCGCTGGAGCGTCGCCGAGACCGCCGCGCACGTCACCGCCATCGCGCTCAACAACACCGCGGTCGTCGCGGGCGGGACGAAGCCGTTCCCGGTGCCCGAGGTCCGCCCGCACCTGGCCGCCACCACGCTCGCCACCCTCTCCGGTGGCATGAACACCGCGCAGCTGGCCGCGTTCACCGAGCGCGACCCGCGCAGGCTCGCCGCCCGGCTGCGCGAGGCGCTCGCCCAGGTGCTGGCCACCACCGAGCACGCCGACCCCACCACCGCGCTGCCCTGGCTCGGCGGCTCCCGGCTCCCGCTCGCCGGCCTGCTCGCGCACCTGGCCAACGAGCTGCTCGTGCACGGCTGGGACGTCGCCCGCGCGGCGGGCGCGCGGTGGGAGCTGCCCGAGGAGCAGGCCGCGCTGTTCGTGGACCTGTTCCTGGTGGAGCTGACCCGGCACGGCGTCGGCCGCCTGCTCGACGACTACCCCGACCCGCCGCGCCCGATCGCGGTCGGCTTCCACTCCACCCGCACCGAGCCCGTGACCCTGGTGGTCGGGGCGGGCGTGGCGCGGGTGGAGGAGGGCGGCGGGCCGTGCGACGCGCACCTGCGGTTCCGGCCGTCCGCGCTCGACCTGGTGCTGTTCCACCGGATCGGCCCGGTCCGCGCCGCGCTCACCGGCGGGCTGCTCGTGGCGGGCAGGCGCCCGTGGCTGCTGGGGCCGTTCCTGCGGAAGGTGCGGATGCCCTGATCACACCGCCCACGGCGCGACCGGGTACCAGGGGATGATCTCGCGGCGGGCCAGCAGCCGCACGTCCCAGTACAGGAACGTGAACACCCCGGCCGTGATCAGCGCGGCGGCCGTGATCGCCGCCGCCCGCGAGGGCTTCGCCGTCAGCCACCGGTGCAGCCGCCCGCCGGTCAGCGCCGCCAGCGCCACGAACAGCACCGCCATCACCAGCACGTTCCCCAGCGACTGCAGGGTGAACGCCGCCGCGCCGTAGAGCGGGTCGTGCCGCTCGGCCGCGTCCCGGAACATCTGCCGGAACAGCGGGAACGGGCGGCCGATCAGGAACGCCCCCACCAGCACGCCCATCAGCACCAGCGGGGCCTGCGGGAAGCGCCGGGAGAGGCGGCGGAACGGGTCGGGCGCGTAGCCGAGCGCGGCCAGCCCCAGGTACACCATCACCAGCCCGATCAGCCCGAACACCACCAGCGACTGCAGGGCCCGGCCGTTCAGCACGCCCGGTTCGGCGGCGGCGGTGGAGAACTGCGGCATCCGGGTGCCGACCAGCCCGACCACCACCCCGTACAGCGCCGACACCGGCAGCATCCCCACCGCCAGCCAGCCCAGCGGGGTGAGCGCGGCCCGCGCCCTGGCCCACCGCGACCCGTCCGCGCCGAGCATCGGGGCGACCGCGCTGAACGCGGCCACGTTGCACGCGGTGAACGTGCCCGCCAGGCCGCTGACGAACGCGAACAGCACCCCGGCGGCGATCCCGGCGATCGGGGTGGCCTTGGCGTCGTGGCCGAGCAGGGTGTTGGCCACGTTGTCGCCGATGGTGGAGTCCACGAAGTGGGCCGACCAGACCACGGTGAGCAGGAAGCCCGCGACCGAGCTGAGCAGCAGCACCAGCCCGCGCCTGCGCGGGAAGTGCCCGTTGACGAACAGGGACGTCCCGGTGTCGGGAACGGGTGCGGGTGAGCGGTCTGCGGTGGGGCGCGCCATCTCGTCTCCTCGGGGAGCGGCAGGGGAGCGGTGCGGGACCGAGCGCGCTACAGCATCCCGGCGCGGCCACCGCGGCGCTTCTCCCAGCGTGCGCACCGGGCCCGCGCGCCGAGTCGTCCCCCGGAAGGACGAGCGCGGGACGGGTGAACCAGGGGGGAGTTGACGCCGGAAGCCCGACCCGCGAGGTCCACCGCGCAGAGCAACCTCGGAGAAGCGCGGTCGCGCGGGCCGGGTTCATGCTGGTGGTCGGCGCCCGAACGGCGCCCACCGCACAGCCACCCCCCGACGCGGCGCGCCGGGGACCGCCCGCGGCGTGGCACGGCGGTCGAGTGGGCCCTCGCCGTCCGCGCGGGCGGCGCGCAGGCCGGGGACCGGACGCCCGAACCCGCTCCCCGGCCGCACGCC
>NZ_JBQGCX010000581.1:0-4527 GCF_052038725.1 Actinosynnema sp. | reverse complement strand
CGCGCGCCGCGGGGCGGGGCGGGGCCCCCCGGCTCCGCGCTTGCGGGGCCCCCCCCCCCGCCCGTGTGATCGGGTGAGCCGCCGCCGCCGGACCCGGACCCCCGAGGAGTGCGCGTGCGTCAGCGAAGATGGCCCGCCGTTCCCAGCACCGCCCTCGCCACGGCGAGCGGCGTTCCGACGACCGGCGGGGAGAGCTGAGTGGACGAGTCGACGAACGCGACCGGGGACGTCCCGGTCGAGCAGGACGGCACGACGGGCGACGGTGCGGCGGAGACCGGTGCGGCGCGGGAGACCAGGCCGCCCGCGCTGGCCCCCACTCCCCCGATGGGCTTCAACAACTGGAACTCCACCCAGTGCGGCCCCGAGTTCACCGACTCGATGATCCGGGGCATCGCCGACCTGTTCCTCAGCCTGGGCCTCAAGGACGCGGGCTACGAGTACGTCAACATCGACGACTGCTGGGCGCTGCCGCAGCGCGACGCGGACGGCGACCTGGTGCCCGACCCGGTCCGGTTCCCCGAGGGCATGAAGGCGCTCGTGGACCACGTGCACTCCAAGGGCCTGAAGTTCGGCATCTACACCAGCGCGGGCACCAGGACGTGCAGCGAGCGCGGGTTCCCCGGCGCGCTCGGGCACGAGCGGCAGGACGCGGCGCTGTTCGCCTCCTGGGGCGTGGACTACCTGAAGTACGACAACTGCCACAACCAGGGGATCGACGCGAGGCTGCGCTACCGGGCCATGCGCGACGCGATCGCCGCCACCGGCCGCCCGATCGTGCTGAGCGTGTGCGAGTGGGGCGAGAACCGGCCGTGGGAGTGGGCGTTTGAGGTCGGGCAGCTGTGGCGCACCACCCCGGACATCCGGGACAGCTGGGACTCGGTGCTGGAGATCGCCAAGGCGAACATGGCGCTGGCCGAGCACGCCGGGCCGAACCGGTGGAACGACCCGGACATGCTGGAGGTCGGCAACGGCGGCCTGACCCCGGAGGAGTGCCGCACGCACTTCAGCCTGTGGGCGATGATGGCCGCCCCCCTGCTGATCGGCGTGGACCTGCGGTCGGTGGCGCCCGAGGCGGTGGAGATCCTGACCAACCGCGAGGTGATCGCGCTCGACCAGGACCCGCTCGGCGAGCAGGCGCGGGTGGTGCGGTCCGAGGACGGGCTGCACGTGCTGGTGAAGCGGTTGCAGGACGGCGGGCGCGCGGTGGCGCTGTTCAACGAGAACGACGTGCCCGCGCGGATCTCGACCAGCGCCGCCGAGGCCGGGCTCCCCCGGTCGACCGGGTACCGGCTGCGTGACGTGTGGGCGCGGACCGACGCGCACACGGCGGGCGACGTCACGGCGTGGGTGCCGCCGCACGGCATCGTCGTCTACCGGGTCACGCCCGAACCGGCGTGGCTGCTGCTGCCGCCCTCCGTGGACGCGGGGGTGGAGCCGGTGCTGTCCCGGCCCGGCGCGCTGCCGCTGGTCGACCCGGACGCCCCGTCGCTGGTGACCACCTCGCTGGGCAACAACGGCTGGCTGCCGGTGCTGGGCGCGCGGGTGGACCTGGAGGTCCCACCGGGGTGGCGGGTGCGGCCGACGGGGCAGCGGGCCCGGTCGGTGCTCGCGGGCGGCGACCGGGTGGACACCACCTGGGAGGTGCTGCCGCCCGCCGGGCTCGAACCGGGCCGGTACCGGCTGACGGCGCTGTTCGCCTACCTGTACGGGTGGGGGCGGCGGGTGAGCGCGGACCTGGAGGTGGTGGTGCCCCACCGGTTGCCGTCCGGCACCTCGTACCTGAGCGACGCGCCGTGGCTGCGGGCGAGCAACGGGTTCGGGCCGGTCGAGGTCGACACCAGCAACGGGGAGGCCGAGGCCGGGGACGGCGGGCCGCTCACGGTCAACGGGAGGGTGTTCGAGAAGGGCCTCGGGGTGCACGCGCCCAGCTCGGTCGAGTACTTCACCGGTGGCCGCTGCACGAGCGTGTCGGCGTTCGTGGGCGTGGACGACGAGAAGCCCGCGGCCGGGTCGGTGGTGTTCCAGGTGTGGGCGGACGACCGGAAGGTCGCCGACAGCGGGGCGCTGACCACGCGGGACGACGCGGTCGAGCTGGTCGCGGACGTGACCGGGGCGCGGACCGTGCGGCTGGTGGTGACCGACGCGGGCAACGGCGTCGACAGCGACCACGGTGACTGGGGCGACCTGAAGGCCACCTGCGAGTGATCACCCTCGGATGACGTTCGGGCTGCACCGCTCCTGCTGTCCGGGTGAGGCGTCTTGACTGGCGGTCACCGCCGGTGTTGTCTCGACCCCCGACGCGACGCGTGAGGAGGACTGGCGGATGACCGGGTCCATGGCGCTCAGGGCGCTGCGCGAGGCGATCGTGCTGGAACACCTGGAAGCGGAGAACGAGCGCGACTTCGCCACCACGATCGCGGCGTTCGACCGGACGCGCTACGAGATCGCGGCGACCGGCGAGGTGTACGAGGGAAGGGCCGAGGTGTCGGCCTACTACAGCAGGTCGCTGCGGGCGTGGCCGGACCTGCGCAGCGAGGTCGTGCGGGTGCACCACGCGGACGACGCGGCGATCGTGGAGCTGGAGGTGGCGGGCACCGAGCCGGGGACGGGGCGGGCCTGCCGGGCGAGGACCACGGCGTTCTTCGAGTTCGACGGGCCCAGCCTGGTCGGGAAGCGGCTCTACGGCGACGAGCCGTCCTAGCGGGCCGGCGCCCAGGCCGCGGTTCGGGGCTGCGGTTCGGGGCCACGACGTGCGAACGGGCCGCACCCCACCTGGGGTGCGGCCCGCTCACGGAAGATCAGTTACCGCGAACCGCGGTTCAGACCGGGCGGACGGCCTGAGCCTGCGGGCCCTTCTGGCCCTGACCGATCTCGAACTCCACGCGCTGGTTCTCCTCCAGCGTGCGGTAGCCGTTGACCTGGATCTCCGAGTAGTGCACGAACACGTCGGCGCCACCGTTGTCGGGGGAGATGAAGCCGAAGCCCTTCTCCGCGTTGAACCACTTGACGGTGCCCTGAACTGCCATCTTGCTACTTCTCCTCTAACAGGTGCCGGATCGCGCTTGCGACCACCGGGTCAGTCAGGGCGACGACTTCTCCGCCGGTACCGCAGAGGAAAGACAGGCGCCCGCAACTTCCGTTCCGCGAGCGTGGAGAACACGAACACAGAAAGGTACGACCGCAGATAGTCAACCACGACTGCGCCCCGTGAGTCGAGTGATGGGACGGGTCTTCTGCGCTGCTACCTTCGACGTGGCGGCGGTCACAGCGGGTGTTCGCCGCCTGAAGTGCGCCGACACCGGTCAACCGGTCGCGCAGGGTGAGCGGCGGCCGTGCCGGGGACCCCGCGCGGGCCGCGCCGGGGCGCGAGGGGGAGGATCCGGCTCCACCGCAGGTGGGACGCGGCGGGCCGGGAGCGGCGGTGGCGCGCGCACGCCGGTCGGCGGGTCGCGCGGGCGGGTCGCCGCTGCTCGGGGGAAGATCGTCACCAGTGCCGCGTTCGGCCGACCGGGTGAAGGTCGTCTCCGGTCGTCACCCGCGCGCGACCACCGGGCGTGACCCGGCGGCGCGCTCCCCGAGCGGGGTTCCGGTTCCGACGACTTCGGGGGGCGGTGAGGCGGGGTGCTCGACGCGCTCCACCACGGCCAGGCCAGGCTGATGTTCTTCTTCCTCGGCCTGGTGGTCACCTTCGTGTTCATCCGGATCAGCGTCCGGCTGATCAGGGCGGGCGTGCGGTGGTGGCCGGGCAACTTCACGCCCGGCGGCACGCACATCCACCACGTGGTGTTCGGCGCGGTGTTCATGATGGTGGGCGGGGTCACCGGGATCGCCGTGCCGGACGAGGCGGTGGGGCTGCGGCTGGCCGCCGCCGCGCTGCTCGGCGTCGGGGCCGCGCTGGTGCTGGACGAGTTCGCGCTGATCCTGCACCTGCGCGACGTGTACTGGTCCAAGGACGGGCGGCTGTCGGTCGACGCGGTGTTCCTGGCGATCGGCATGACCGGCCTGCTGCTGCTGGGCGCCCGGCCGCTCGGGTACGACGACGTGCTCGGCGAGAGCGTGCCGGTGCGGGTGGCGCTGCTGCTGGGGAACCTGGGGTTCGCGATCGTGGCGCTGCTCAAGGGCAAGGTGTGGACGGGGCTGCTCGGGCTGCTGATCCCGCTGCTGCCGCAGATCGGGGCGCTGCGCCTGGCGCGGCCGAGGTCGCCGTGGGCGCGCTGGCACTACCCGGACGGCTCGCGGAAGCTGCGCCGCGCCGAGCGCAGGGAGAACCGCATCCGGCGGCCGTTGATCCAGGCGAAGATCCGGGTGCAGGAGTTCATCTCGGGCAGGCACGACGAGGTGTGACCGCCGCGCGGCCCCGTCACCCCGGCCCGGTCACCCCGGCCCGGTCACCCCGGCCCGGTCACCTCGGCGCGATGCCCAGCTCGGCGCAGGTCCGCTCCAGGTCCGGCGCGCACAGCTCCTCGGCGCGCACCACCCCCGACGCCACCAGCACCCGCACGCCGTCCCGGTGCACCGGGACCGCCC
>NZ_JBQGCX010000580.1:0-6761 GCF_052038725.1 Actinosynnema sp. | reverse complement strand
GTTATCCGGGCGCCGGTCGCGGTGGCTCTGGCCACCAGGGCCGGGAGGTCGTGGTGGGTGTTGGGGGTGGGGGCGGAGTTCAAAAGGCCCAGGGTTGCGCGCATCTCCGCCAAGGACTCCTTCGCCAGGGCGCGGAGGCGGGTTGCGGCTGCCCTGGTTTCCGGGTCCGGGGTGGTCGCGGAGAGGGCCGCGGCCTCTACGGCTATCAGGGTGGCGTGGTGGCCCACCACGTCGTGGATCTCCCTGGCTATCCTCGCCCGCTCGGCCGCCCTGGCGCCCTCCTCCCGCGCGGCCAGCTCCGCCGTTCTCGCCCTCCGGGCCTCGGAGAGGGTCGCGGTCAGCTCTTGGCGCATCCTCAGGAGCGCGCCCAGGGCTGTGGGCATCACGGCCATGAAGAGGGTGAACGCGTAGGTCAGGACGGCTTGGGTGAGGGGCGGGGACTGGGTGACCACCGAGGGGGTCGCCGCTGCCGCGGAGCTCACGACGACCCAGGTGGCGGCCAGCGCGGGGCGCTCGTGCCTGCCCACGCGGTAGAGGGCCACCACGGCGGGGGGCCAGCCCAGGCCGCCGATCAGAGCGGGGAGGCAGGCGCAGGGGGCCGCCTTGCGGAAGGGGAGGGCGGCGCAGGCCAGGAGAGCCAGGGGTTCGGACCAGGGGTGGGGGCCCGCGTCCACCAGGAGGACCAGGGCCGCCGCGGCTGCGGGGGACACCAGGGAGCGGGCGGTCACCACGTCCGGCCCACCCGGTGGGCCACCAGGGCCGCCTGCACGCGGTTCTCCACGCCCAGCTTCATCAGGACCGTGCTGACGTACGACTTGACGGTCGCCTCGCTCAGCCCCAGCTCCGCCGCGATCGCCGCGTTCGGCAGGCCGTCCGACAGCAGCTCCAGCACCTGGCGCTCGCGCGTGCTCAGCGCGTCCAGCTGGGGGTTCGGGCGCAGCAGCCTGCCCGCCCTCAGCCTCGGCAGCAGCCTCGCCGCGATCCTGGGGTCCAGGACCGCGCCACCCGCCGCCAGGTCCAGCACGGCCCTGACCAGGACTTCCGGCTCCGCGTCCTTGAGCAGGAAGCCCTGGGCGCCCACGTCCAGGGCCGTCGCCACGTAGTCGTCCAGGTCGAACGTGGTCAGCACCGCCACGGCGGGCGGGTCCGGGCGGCCCAGGAGGACGCGGAGGGCCGACAGGCCGTCGGTTCCCGGCATCTGCACGTCCACGAGCGCCACGTCCGGGGCGGTGGCGCGGACCGCGGACAGCAGGGCCGCGCCGTCACCCGCCTCGGCGACGACCTCGACCCGGCCGTCCGCCTCCAGGAGGACCTTCACCCCCCGGCGGAGCTGCGGCTCGTCGTCCGCGAGGACCAATCGCACCGGCACAGCGCAAAGGCAACCTCACTGCGCCGTTCGGGGCAACCGGATCACTTCTTCGCGCGCTTCTCCCGCTTCTCGCGCACGCGCACCGAGATCCGCACCGGGCTGCCCTCGAAGCCGAACTCCTCGTGGAGCTTGCGCTCGATGTACCGGCGGTAGCCCGCCTCCAGGAAACCGGTCGTGAACAGCACGAACGTCGGCGGCCTGGTGGCCGCCTGGGTGGCGAACAGGACCTTCGGCTGCTTGCCGCCGCGCACCGGCGGCGGGGTCGCGGCGATCAGGTCGGTCAGCCACGAGTTCAGCCGTCCGGTGGGCACGCGGGTGTCCCACGAGGCCAGCGCGGTGCGCAGGGCGGGCGCGATCTTGCGCACGGAGCGGCCGGTCAGGGCCGAGATGTTCACGCGCTCGGCCCACGGCACGCGCACCAGGCCGCGCTCCAGCTCGCGGACCATGGCGTTGCGGCGGTCCTCGTCGACCAGGTCCCACTTGTTGAACGCCAGCACGCACGCGCGACCGGACTCCACGACCATGGTCAGCACCCGCAGGTCCTGCTCGCTGATCGGCTCGCCCGCGTCCAGCAGCACGACCGCGACCTCGGCGGACTCGATGGCCGCCTTGGTGCGCAGCGACGCGTAGTACTCGGCGCCGCTGGCGAAGTTGACCCGCTTGCGCAGGCCCGCGGTGTCGACGAAGCGCCACACCTCGTCGTCCAGCTCGACCAGCGAGTCGACCGGGTCGACGGTGGTGCCCGCGACCGAGTCGACCACCGAGCGGTTCTCGCCGGTGAGGCGGTTGAGCAGGCTCGACTTGCCCACGTTCGGGCGGCCGACGAGCGCCACGCGGCGGGGGCCGCCGGTGTTCGCGCCGAACGTGTCGCGCGGGGTCTCCGGGAGGACCTCCAGGATCTTGTCGAGCACGTCGCCCGAGCCGCGGCCGTGCAGGCCGGACACCGGCATCGGCTCGCCGAGGCCCAGCGACCACAGGGTGGCGACCTCGGCCATCAGCCGCTCGTCGTCGACCTTGTTGGCCACCAGCAGCACCGGCGCCTTGGAGCGGCGCAGCACCTTCGCGACGGCCTCGTCGGTGGTGGTGGCGCCCACGGACGCGTCGACCACCAGCAGCACCGCGTCGGCGGTCTGCATGGCCAGCTCGGCCTGCGCCGCGACGGAGGCCATCATGCCGGTGGCGTCGGGCTCCCAGCCGCCGGTGTCGACCACGGTGAACTTCCGGCCGTTCCACAGGGCGTCGTAGGCGACGCGGTCCCTGGTCACGCCGGGCACGTCCTGCACGACCGCCTCGCGGCGGCCGATGATCCGGTTGACCAGGGTCGACTTGCCCACGTTGGGGCGGCCGACGATGGCCAGCACCGGCTGGGCCGGGGTGGCCTCGTCAGCGTCCGCCGACTCGTCGTCGAAGGCGGTCCAGTCGGACTCGTCCGTCCACGTGCCGTCCAAGTCCGTCATCGTGCTTCTCCATTGCTTCGTCTGGTGTCGAGCTCGGCCACCAGCGCCGCGAGGCGGTCGCGGACCTGCTCGGTTGCCTCGGCCAGGCCCTGCCTGCCCTTGGCGGTGGACGCCTCGAACGGCTCGCCCACGAGGATGTCGACCACGGGCAGGAACCGGCGGCGGGAGCCCTCCGGCCTGCGCGCGCCGCGCACCGCCATCGGGACGATGAGCGCCCCGGAGGTGCGGGCGAGCCACGCGGCGCCCTGCTGCGCGCTGGCCATGTCGCCGTCGCCCCTGGTGCCCTCGGGGAACACGCCGAGCGTGCCGCCCGCCTTGAGCACCTTCTGCGCCGCGATCAGGGTGGCGCGGTCGGGTTCGCCGCGCTTGACGCCCAGCTGGCCCGCGCTGCGCAGGTACGCGCCCACCAGGCCCTTGAACATCTCGTTCTTGATCAGGAAGACCATGCGGCGCGGCATCTTGATGACGCCGAAGATCAGCGGGCCGTCCACGAAGGAGCTGTGGTTGGCCACGACGACGATGCCGCCGGTGGCGGGGATGCGCTCCAGGTTGTGCGCGCGCACCCGGTAGGGGAAGGCGAAGAAGCGCCTGCCGAGCCAGCGGGCGAACGTGTGGCCGAGGTCGGTGGCGCCCTCGGGCAGCTGGGTCGCGTAGGAGAGCTTGACGCTCTTCTTGCGCAGCTTGGGGAACTCCGCGACGCGCGCGGGGGCGGCGCTCACGGGGGCGCCCGCGCTCTCGGCGCTCTCGGGGGTCCGCTGGGGACCGCTGTCGGTGCGCTCGCTCATCCCGTCACCCGCTCGTGGCGAAGCCCGCGCTCCTCGACCATGGCCAGCAGCGCGTCGAGCGTGCCCGCCAGGTCGAGCGGGGTGGTGTCCAGCTCGACGGCGTCAGCGGCCGGGCGCAGCGGGGACACCTGGCGGGTCGAGTCGTAGTCGTCCCGCCGTGTCACGTCCGCGAGTGTCCGCTCCACCGTCGTCGCCCGCCCCGAGTCGTTGTCCTGCTTGGTGCGGCGGCGCGCGCGGGCCTCGGCGTCGGCGGTCAGGTAGACCTTGAGCGGCGCGTCGGGGGCGACGACGGTGCCGATGTCGCGGCCCTCCACGACGATGCCGCCCGCCTGCTCGACCGCCTCGGCGATGATCCGCCGCTGCTCGGCCACCAGCAGCTCGCGCACGCCGCCGGTCGCGGAGACCGGGGACACCGCGAGGGTGACCTCGGGGCCCCGGATCTCGGCGCCGACGTCGACGCCGTCGAGCCGGGTGGTCGAGTTCGCCGGGTCGGTGCTCTGCACGAGCAGCGCGCGGCGCGCGGTCCCGGTCACCGCCACCGGGTCGTGGGGGTCGACGCCCGCGCGCAGCACCGCCAGCGCGACCGCCCGGGACATGGCGCCCGGGTCCAGGTAGCGAGCCCCCAGGCGTGCGGCCAGTCCGCGCGCGGCTGAGGACTTGCCGGTGCCGGAAGGCCCGTCCAGGGCCACCACGCCACGCAGCTCACCGTGTCCCACCGCAGGTTCCTCCAAGCCGAGCCGCTGATCCGAGCAGAAGTCTGATTCGGCTCATTGTGCCCGGTGTGCGGGGTCACCTTCGAATCGCCCTGGTCAGGGGTCCGGGAACGGGCGGGGGCGGCGGGAAGGGCCTGATCACCGGCGGTGGCCGGGTGGGCGGTCCGCGCGGGTCCGCGGCGGCGGCGCGGGCGGTGGCGGGCGGAATTCGCGCGCGGCGGGGACGGCGGCGATTCCGGGGGTCGGCGGGCTCGCCCGCGCGCGGTGGTGGGGCACCTCGCCGAAACGGGTGGAAAAGGGCGTTCCGGGATGAATCCCCGAGCCCCGCGCGTTGGGATCCAGCGAGCCCGCTCACAACCGGGGAGGCGGCGCGGGCGAGGTTTCGGCGGTGGCGAAAAGTCCGTTTGGTTCCAAAGGCCCGAAAAGCCCGCGACCTGCGACGATCGTCCCGCCCGACCTTCAGCGAACAGCAAGGTTCGCCCGTTTCACGCGGTCCGCGCAGCTTGTAGCGTGCGGTCGCGCCGGGAACCGGACGATGCTCCGAACGGCCCAGCGCCGCGCACCCGCGGCGACCGCCGTCCCCCGTCCGCCCACCTCCCGCAGCGGGGGCACAATCGCGGTTTCCCGGTTTCCGCGAGAAGCGCTCCAGCGGGAACAACCCGAAAGGCAGGAAGGCAGTCCGTGAACGTCGAAGTAACCCCCCTTCCGGGGATCGGCACCCGTCAGGACTTCATGATCCGAGCCGGGCGTCGCATGGGGGTGATCACGTACCGCGACGGCCGCTTCGAGCTGATCATCTCGAAGGAGGAGGACGCGGACGCGTGCTCCGCCTCCATAGCGCTCACGCCCGCCGAGGCGGGCACGCTCGCGAGCCTGCTCGGCGCGCCCGGCCTGGTCGCGCACCTGGAGCACCAGCACAAGGACGTGGCGGGCATCACCACGCGCCAGTTCCCGATCGTGCCGGGCTCCCGGTACGACGGCGAGACGCTGGCCGCCACCGAGCTGCGCACCCGCACGGGCGCGTCGGTCGTGGCCGTGGTCCGCTCCGGCAACGCGCACCCCTCGCCCCGCCCCGACTTCGTGTTCGAGGGCGGTGACCTGGTGGTCGTCGTCGGCACGTCCGAGGGCCTCGCCTCGACAGCCGACGTCCTGGGCGGTGGCTGAGCCAGGTGCACAACACGGCCATCTCCCTCATCCAGCTGGGCGCGATCTTCTTCGGGCTCGGCGTCCTCGGCAGGCTCGCCTGGAAGATCGGCATCTCGCCGATCCCGCTCTACCTGATCGGTGGGCTGGCCTTCGGGGAAGGCGGCCTGGTGCCGCTGCACGGCATCGAGGAGTTCACGCACATCGCCAGCGAGATCGGCGTGATCCTCCTGCTCCTGCTGCTGGGCCTGGAGTACTCGGCGAGCGAGCTGATGACCGGGCTCAAGCGGTCGTGGACGGCGGGCGTGGTGGACATCGTCCTCAACGCCACGCCGGGCGCGGTCGTGGGCCTGCTGCTGGGCTGGGGCCCGGTGGGCGCGCTGGCGATGGCGGGCGTCACCTACATCTCGTCGTCCGGCATCATCGCGAAGGTCCTCGGCGACCTCGGCAGGCTCGGCAACCGGGAGACGCCGGTGATCCTGTCGGTCCTGGTGTTCGAGGACCTGGCGATGGCGCTGTACCTGCCGATCCTGACCACGGTCCTGGCGGGCGTGAGCTTCGTCAGCGGCCTGACGGCGGTGGGCATCTCGCTGGCCGCGATCACCGTGGTGCTCGTGGTGGCGCTGAAGTACGGCCGCTACGTGTCGGCCGTGGTGGACAGCCCGGACCCCGAGGTGTTCCTGCTCAAGGTGCTGGGCGCCGCGCTGCTCGTGGCGGGTGTCGCCTCGCAGCTGCAGGTGTCGGCGGCGGTGGGCGCGTTCCTGCTCGGCATCGCGATCTCCGGCTCCACGGCGGAGAACGCGACGCGGATGCTGGAACCGCTGCGGGACCTGTTCGCCGCGATGTTCTTCGTGGTGTTCGGGCTCAACACCGAGCCGTCGTCGATCCCGCCGGTGCTGGCGCTCGCGCTGGGGCTGGCCGCGGTCACGACCGTCACGAAGGTGCTGACCGGCGCGTGGGCGGCGAAGCGTCAGGGCATCGGTCCGATGGGCCGGGCGAGGGCCGGGGCGGCGCTGGTGGCGCGCGGCGAGTTCTCCATCGTCATCGCCAGCCTCACCGTCGCGTCCGGCGCGGTGGACGGGGAGCTGGCCGCGCTGGCGACCGCCTACGTGCTGCTGATGGCGGTCTTCGGACCGGTCGCGGCGCGCGTGGTGGAGCCGGTGGCGCGGATGGTCCAAAAGCGTGGTGCTGTCACGGCATCCGCTTAAGGCGGTATCCCGGGGCGTTGTGGGCGTTCGACTATGACGTCGCGGGGGCGGGATACCCCGCCACGCGGGGCCGTCCGCGCGGCAGC
>NZ_JBQGCX010000579.1:0-2254 GCF_052038725.1 Actinosynnema sp. | reverse complement strand
ACCGCGTCCACGCCGCGGTGGTGGAAGGACCGGGCGTCCGCCGCCCCGTGCTTGCGCAGCGGCTCCCCCGCGTAGCCCTGGCCCAGCGCGGCCTCGCGCAGCGCCAGCACGCGCGGGTCGTCCGGTTCGACGCGGTGCGGCGGCTCGACGTGGTCGACGAGCACCTCGACGTCCGGGCACAGCAGCGGCAACCGGGACACCGCGTCCGCCTCGTGCGCCGGGAACCGCACGTCCAGCCAGGCCACCGCCTCGTCCGGGACCTGGTTGAGCGCGGTGCCGGGGGTGTCGACGCGGGCGACGTTCACCGTCGTGCGCCACCGCTCGGCCGTGGGAACCGGGTGCTCGGCGAGCACCGCCCGCACCGCGTCGAGCACCCGCAGCAGCGCGTTGTCCCCCAGCCACGGGTAGGCGCCGTGCGCGGACCGCCCGCGCGCCACCAGCCGCACGCCCGCGATGCCCTTGGACTCGGTGACCACGCGCAGCCCGCTGTGCTCGCCGATGATCACGAACCCGGCCCGCACGCCCTCGTCGAGCTGGTGCCGGGTGCCGTCGCGGCCCCCCACCTCCTCGTCGGTGACCAGTTGCAGCCCGAGCGGGTACGGCAGCGCGCGGGCGAGGTCGCGGAAGACCGAGGCGAGCACGAGCGCGGACAGCGTCATGTCCTGCGCGCCGCGCGCGTGCAGCCGGTCGCCGACCCGGCGGGGCCGGAACTGCTCGGGCGCGCCGGGGACCACGTCCAGGTGCGCGTTGAGCAGGACGCGGAAGTCGCGGGCGCCGGGAGCGGTGGACACGAGCGCGCTGGGCTTGCCGCCGGAGCTGAACCGCTCGACGTGGAAGCCGGGGCCGACGAAGTCCAGGACGAGCTCCAGGGCGCGGTGCAGCTCGTCGGGGCGGTCGGCGGTGGAGGGGATGGCGAGCAGGTCGAGCGCCGGGGGCAGCAGGTCGTCCAGCTCCACGGCCGGGCTACCTCCGCGCGGCGACGGAGGCCATCGCCTCGAACAGGGTCGGGAACACCGCGACCTTGGCCTCCAGGTCGGTCATCCGCAGCGCGCGCAGCACCACCCGCTGCTCGGTGGCCAGCGCCAGCGCCACGCCGGAGCGCTCGGAGGCCTTGATCGCGCCGATGATGGTGTCCACGCCCATGGAGCCGAAGAAGGTCACGCCGCGCAGGTCGAGCACGACGCCGGAGGACTTGCGGGCGATGGCCGCGCCGAACGCGCCCGCGATGAGGTCGTGGCCCGCCATGTCCACCTCGCCGTCGACCTTGACCACGACGACGCCGTCCACCGAATCGGTCTCGACGTCGACCGGCGGCACCCGGTCCTCTGCGCCTGCGGTCATGGCTGCTCCCGGCGTGCTGCGGCGGCGGTCTGGTTCTGGTCCTTACCCGTTTCCGGCGCGCGCGAATCCCCCGCTCCGCCGGGCGCGCCGGTTCCGCCGTCGGGCGGCGCGGGGGTGATCGGCGGGCGGGTTCGGGTCGTCGGCACCGCCACAGCCTCGGAGAACGCCCGCCGCCGGGTCAAGCGGGCGTGCCGGGGTAATGGCCGGTTTCACGGGAACGGGAGCCGCGGGGGACACCGGACGTGAACACGCGGGCAACAGCCCCGCAATTCCCCGTGCGCCGCCCCCGGTATTCGCGGTTGCCGGTTTTCCCGGTGCCGGAAAGGGGCGGGGGCCGGTCCCGCGCGGACCGGCCCCCTGCGCGCGTCCGCTCGGGATCAGGAGTGCTTGATGCGGGCCGACCACTCGGCGGCCCACTTGCCGTCGCCGAAGTCGAGCTTGGCGACGCACGTGTGGCTGTCGCCGTCGCAGGTCAGCTCGTACACGTCGACGGGGGCCTCGCGGGCGTCCTCGCCGTTGCCCTCGTGGGCCACCCAGGCGCCCCACTCGGCGGTCCAGTTCCCGTCGCCGAAGTCCAGGTTCGCGGTGCACGTCCAGGTGTCGCCGTCGCAGGTCACCTCGGTGGCGCCGACCGGGGAGCGCTGCTGCGCGAGGTCGTCGACGTGCATGACGCCCGCGCCCCAGGAGGCGGTCCAGCCGCCGTCGCCGAAGTCGAGCTTCGCGACGCACTCGTAGGTCTGGCCGTCGCAGGTGAGCCCGGTGACGTCGACCGGGTCGGCGGAGGCGGGAACGACGGCGGCGAGCAGGGACGCGGCGGCCAGCGAGGTGGCGGCGGCGACCCTCTTGGTGATGGTGTTCACGGTCAAGAACGTTCCCCGGTCATTCCAAGTGTGCCGGAATTGCCACCGCACCG
>NZ_JBQGCX010000578.1:0-16439 GCF_052038725.1 Actinosynnema sp. | reverse complement strand
CCTCGATCAAGCCCACCCGAACGTGTGTTCGTCCGTTCGCCGTCGGCGGAGTCGCTGGCCCGTGCGGCTCGGGCGCGAGCAAGGTGGCCCCATGCGGATACTGGTGCTCGGGGGGACGGTGTTCCTCGGTCGCGCGGTCGCGGCCGAAGCCGTGCGGCGGCGGCACGAGGTGGTGTGCGCGGCGCGCGGGGTCTCCGGGGGTGTGCCCGGCGGGGCCTCGCTCGTCGAGGTCGACCGGGCGGTCGGGCTCGGGGGGCTCGCGGGCGAGCGGTTCGACGCGGTGGTGGACGTCGCGCGGTCCGTGGGGTGGGTGCGGGAGGCCCTGCGGGTGCTCGGGGACGACGCCGGGCACTGGACCTTCGTCTCCACCGGGTCCGTCTACGCCGACCCGTCGTCGTCCACGAGCACCGAGCTGCTGGAGCCCGTCGAGGACGACCCGGACGCGCCCGTCACGCCCGAGCGGTACGGGGCGTTGAAGGTCGCCGCCGAGAACGCCGTGCGCGACGCGCTGGAGGACCGGGCGTTCGTGGTGCGCGCGGGCCTGATCACCGGGCCCGGCGACCTCAGCGACCGGTTCGGCTACTGGCCCGCCCGGATGTCCCTCGGCGGCCGGGTGGTCGTGCCCGACGCGCCGGAGCAGCCCGTGCAGCACGTGGACGTGCGCGACCTCGCCGCCTGGGTCGTGGACGCGGCCGAGCAGCGGATCACCGGCACCTACGACGGGGTCGGTCCGGCCGAGCCGCTGAGCCTGCTGCTCGGCGAGGTCGCGGGCGCGGTGGCCCCCTCCGGGACCGAGCTGGTGCGGGCGCCGGTGGACGTGCTCGACCGGCACGGCGTGCAGCCGTGGGCCGGGCCGCGCTCGCTGCCGCTGTGGCTGCCCGAGGGGTTCGAGGCGATGATGTTCCGCAACCCCCGGCCCGCCCTCGAAGCCGGGCTGCGGGTGCGGCCGGTGTCCGAGACGGCCGTGGACGCGCTGGCGCACGAGCGGGAGCTCGGGCTCGACCGGCCGCGCCGGGCCGGGCTGGACGCCGCCACCGAGGAGGCGCTGCTCGACGAGCTGGGCTGACCGGTGCGCCGGGCAGGCCGCGCGGCTCCGGGGGTAGAACGGGGAGCAGGGGGCACCGACCTAGGAGAACCGCGTGAGGATCACCCACTTCGGCCAGTCCTGCCTGCTCGTGGAGGCGGGCGGGGCTCGCCTGCTGTTCGACCCCGGCGCCTACTCGGCCGGGTTCGAGCGGCTCACCGGGCTGGACGCGGTGCTGGTCACCCACCAGCACCCCGACCACCTCGACCCGGCGCGGCTGCCCGCGCTGCTCGCGGCCAACCCCGGCGCGACCCTGGTGCTCGACCCCGGTTCCGCCGCGCAGCACCCGGACCTGGGCGCGACGACCGCCGAACCCGGCGCGGAGCTGGAGCTGGGCGGCGCGCGCGTGCGGGTGCTGGCCGCGCCGCACGAGGAGGTCCACCCCGCGATCCCGCTGCCGCTGAACGTCGGCTACCTGGTCGACGGCTTCTACCACCCCGGCGACTCGCTCGCCCTGCCCGGCGAGCCCGTGGACGTGCTGGGCCTGCCCGCCGCCGCCCCCTGGCTGAAGCTGTCCGAGGCGGCCGACTTCCTGGCCGCGATCGCCCCGCGCGTCGCGGTGCCGATCCACCAGGCCGTGCTCGCGGACCCGACCCTGCACCACACCGTGCTCACGTCCACGGCCCCCGCCGGGACGTCGGTGGTGGTGCTAGCGCCGGGTGAGCCGACCGAGGTCTGACCCGGTCATCAGGTCGGCGTAGGTCGTCGGGTCGGCGCCGTGGGCCAGCACGACGTCCACGGCGCCGAGCACCGCGCCGCGCAGCCCCGGCAGGTCGGCCGCGTCGACGCCGATCCGCACCACCCCGCCCCGGCGCAGCGCGGCGGCCAGCCCCTTGGGGCCGCCACCGCGCACCCGGCTCTCCACGTGCCGGCCGGTGCGCAGGTCCCGCACGCCCGCGAGGTCGGCGCACACCGCGAACCGGTGCCTGGCCAGCGCGAGCAGCGCGCCGGGCGAGACCACCCAGGACGGCGGCGCGAACACGTCGGTGGCCAGGCCGTGCCGGGCGAACGCGGCGCGGGCCGCCACCAGCCGCAGCCCGGCCTCGTGCGCGGGCAGCACCGCGAACTCCGCGCGCCTGCGCAGCGCGAACGGGTCGTCGCGGTGGTCGAACCCGTGCTGGACGAGCGCGTCGCCCCCGTCCAGCCGCGACCGCACCCAGTCCAGCGCCTCGCCCCGCCGGACGTGCGCAGGCGCGAGGAGCAACGACAGCGGAACACCCCGGCGGTCCAGCTCACCGGCCAGTTCCGAGCTCGGCCCCACCGACGCGGACCCGATCCCCGACAGCGACACCACCAGGCGCGCGACCATGCCCACCAGTGCGCCGCACGGGCGTGTACTGCGCACCACGGCGGGGTGAAGGCGGGATGCGGATTCCGCGAAACCCAGGTAGAGGGCCGGGAATAGCTCCGGCGCGACCCCGGAGAACCGGGACCGCGCCGGGGCGCTCAGCGGGGGAGGCTCAGGCCGAGGGCCAGTCCGCGAAGGACAGCCCGGTGATCCGCTCGTACGCCTCGACGTACCGGGCGCGGGTCGCGGCCACCACCTCGTCGGGCAGCGCGGGCGGCGGCGCGTCCGACTTGCGGTCCCAGCCGGACTCGGCCGAGGTCAGCCAGTCGCGCACGTACTGCTTGTCGAACGAGGGCTGCACCCGGCCTGCCTCGTAGGAGTCGGCGGGCCAGTAGCGGGACGAGTCCGGGGTGAGCACCTCGTCGGCCAGCACCAGCGCCCCGGCGCGGTCGACGCCGAACTCGAACTGGGTGTCCGCCAGGACCACGCCGCGGCTGCGCGCGTGCTCGCGGGCCGCCGAGTACACCTGGAGGGTCCGCGCGCGCAGCTCCTCGGCCAGCGCGCCGCCCACGACGGACTCGACGTGCTCGAAGCTCACGTTCTCGTCGTGCGCGCCGAGCTCGGCCTTGGTGGCAGGCGTGAAGATCGGCTCGGCCAGCTCGGAGGCCTCGACGAGCCCCTCGGGCAGCGGCACGCCGCACACCGACCCGGTCTCCCGGTACTCGACCATGCCGGAACCGGTGAGGTAGCCGCGCGCGACGCACTCGACCTGCACCATGTCCAGCCGCTTCACCAGCAGCGCCCGGCCTGCGACCTCGGCCGGGATGCGCGGGTCGTCCCAGGCGACGAGGTGGTTCGGCGCCAGGTCGGCGAGCTTGTCGAACCAGAACACGCTCATCGCCGTGAGCACCCGCCCCTTGTCGGGGATGGGCGTGCTCAGGACGTGGTCGTAGGCGGAGATCCGGTCGGACGCGACGAACAGCAGGAGTTCGTCGTCCACGGCGTGGACCGAGCGGACCTTGCCGGTGGCGATCACGGGGTAGTCGGCGAGCTGCGGCACGCGGAGCAGCGTACTTGTCCCAGCAGGTGAGCGATCCGCCCGGTACGGGGGATGATGACCGCCATGCGCTACCCCGCCCTGCTGATCGCCGCCGCCGCGATCGCCGCCGCCTCCGCGTGCGCCCCCGTCGACCAGTCCGCCCCCGCGCCCTCCGGCTCCTCGGGCCCGGCCTCCTGCAAGAAGGAGGACCTGACCACCCTGACGGCGGGCAAGCTGACCGTGGGCACCGACCAGCCCGCGTACGAGCCGTGGTTCTCCGACGACGACCCGGCCAGCGGCAAGGGCTTCGAGTCCGCCGTCGCGTACGCGCTGGCCGAGGAGCTCGGCTACGCCAAGTCCGACGTGGAGTGGGTGCGGGTGCCGTTCAACGCGGCGATCCAGCCCGGCGCGAAGACCTACGACCTGGACCTGAACCAGTTCTCCATCACCGAGGAGCGCAAGCAGGCCGTGGACTTCTCCGCGCCCTACTACGACGTGGCGCAGGCCGTCGTGGCGCTCGACAGCTCCCCTGCGGCGTCGGTGACGACGCTGGAGGCGCTGCGCGGCGTGAAGATCGGCGCGCAGGTCGGCACCACCTCGTACGACGCGGCGCAGCGGCTCCAGCCCTCGGAGCAGGTGTCGGTCTACAACACCAACGACGACGCCAAGGCCGCGCTGCGCGCCGGGCAGGTCCAGGCGCTGGTGGTGGACCTGCCGACCGCGTTCTACATCACCTCGGCCGAGCTGGACGACGCGAAGATCGTCGGGCAGGTCCCGGCCGGTGACGGCAAGCCGGAGCAGTTCGGCGCCGTGCTGGACAAGGGCAGCCCGCTGACCAACTGCGTGTCGCAGGCGGTCGAGGCGCTGCGCTCCAGGGGCGCGCTCGACGCGCTGGCCCAGGAGTGGCTGTCCAGCGCGGGCAACGCGCCCGTCCTGAAGTGAGCGATCCGCTGGTGGCCGGCCCCGAGGGGGGTCGGCCGCTCCCGGTGAGCGAGCTGCACCGGGAGCGGCTGGCGTACCGGCGCTCGCGGGCCAGGCGGTCGACGGCCGTCGCGCTGGCGTCGACCCTGGTGTTCGCCGCGGCGGCCTGGTTCACGGTGACCGGGGCGCCCGGCTGGCCCAGGGTGCGGGAGTCGTTCCTCAGCGCGGAGGTGGCGTGGGACGCGCTGCCCGCCGTGCTCGACGGGCTGTGGCTGAACCTGCGCGTGCTGCTGGTGTGCGCGGCGTGCGTGCTGGTGCTGGCGGTGCTGCTGGCCGGGCTGCGCACGCTGCGCGGGCCGGTGTGGTTCCCGCTGCGGGCGCTGGCCACCGGGTACGTGGACCTGTTCCGGGGGTTGCCGCTGATCATCCTGCTGTACCTGGTCGGGTTCGGGCTGCCCGCGCTGCGGCTGGGCGGGGTGCCGACGGACCCGGTGGTGCTGGGCGGGATCGCGCTGGTGCTGACGTACAGCGCGTACGTGGCCGAGGTGTTCCGGGCGGGCATCGAGTCGGTCCACCCGTCGCAGATCGCGGCGGCCCGCTCGCTGGGGCTGGACCACCGCAGGACGCTGCGGCTGGTGGTGCTGCCGCAGGCGGTGCGGCGGGTGACGCCCGCGCTGCTCAACGACTTCGTGGCGCTGCAGAAGGACTGCGGGCTGATCTCGGTGCTCGGCGCGGTGGACGCGGTGCGGGCGGCGCAGATCGTGCAGGCCAAGACGTTCAACTTCACCCCGTACGTGGTCGCGGCGCTGCTGTTCGTGCTGCTGGCGATCCCGTCGGGGCGGCTGGCCGACGCGGTGGCGCGGCGGGCGGCCGAGCGGCAGGGGGCGCGATGAGCGGGCCGGTGACCGGGCAGCCCGTGCTGGGGCTGCGGAACGTGGTGAAGGAGTACGGCGGGCGGCGGGTGCTCGACGGGATCGACCTGGACGTGGCCGAGCACGAGGTCGTGGTGCTGATCGGCTCGTCCGGCTCGGGCAAGTCGACGCTGCTGCGCTGCGCGAACCTGCTGGAGGACCTGGACGACGGGCAGGTGCTGCTCGACGGCGAGGACGTCTCGGACCCGAGGGTCGACGCGGACGTGGCGCGGCGGCGGATGGGCGTGGTGTTCCAGTCCTACAACCTGTTCCCGCACATGTCGGTGCTGGACAACGTGACGCTCGCGTCGCGGGTGGTGCACCGGGCGCCGCGCGCGCAGGCCGAGGAGCGCGCCCGCGAGCTGCTGGCGCGGGTCGGGCTGGCCGACCGGGCGGGGTCCTACCCGGACCGGTTGTCGGGCGGGCAGCAGCAGCGGGTGGCGATCGCCAGGGCGCTGGCGCACGGGCCGAGGCTGCTGCTGCTGGACGAGATCACCAGCGCGCTGGACCCGGAGCTGGTGGGCGAGGTGCTCGGGCTGGTGCGGGAGCTGGCGGCGCAGGGCACGACGATCCTGATGGCCACGCACGAGATGGGCTTCGCCAGGCAGGTCGCCGACCGGGTGTGCTTCCTGGACGGGGGCAGGCTGCTGGAGTCGGGGCCGCCCGCGCAGGTGCTCGGCGAGCCGGAGCACGAGCGGACCAGGTTGTTCCTGCGGCGGATCGTGGACGCGGGGCGGCTGTAGCGCGGGTGGTGGGGCGCGCCGGGGGCGCGTCCCGCCCTCGGGCGCGGCGCGCCGCCGTTAGACCGATCGGGATACGCCGCTTGGAGCAGCGGGTCGCCGCCCCTAGTGTGCTCGTCGTGGTGGACCGGAGAGCACTCCCGCGCGCTGCGGCGCTGACCGGAGCGGCGCTGCTCGCGCTGCTCACCGCCGGCGGCTCGCCGCAGGCCGCGCCCGCGCCTGCCGCGACCACGACGACGGCCAAGCCCGCGCCGACGACGGTGCTGGTGCCGCAGGTGGACATCTCGGTGCGGCCCGCGCCGACCGCGGCGCGGCCGACCGTGGCGGGCACGACCGCCCCGCCGCCACCACCCGCGCCGACCACGACGGCCCCGCCGCCCGCCAGCGCGCCCGCGCCCACGACGACGACCAGCGCGCGCGAGGACACCCGGCGGTACGACCAGATCGCGCTGGGCGGGTTCCCGTGCGCGGAGGTCGGGACGACGGCGGTGGACCCGACCGGCCGCAGGCTGGTGTGCCAGGCCGGTCCGCGCGGCTGGCTGCGCTGGGAGGGCTGAGCGCGGGACCGCCCGACCGGGGAGGTCTCCGGCCGGGCGGTGTCAGGTCGTGCGGGCGCTCGGGCAGTCCAAGCGCTCAGGCGCTCAGAGGATCGGCGCGGGCGCGTAGTCGGCGGCGCCGGGGTGCTTGTCCAGCAGCGCGGCCACCGCCTCGGCGACCCTGGCGACCTGGTCCTCGGCCACCCCGGTGAACGAGAGCCGGTCGGCCAGCAGCGCGTCCAGCCCGGCCCGGTCCAGCGGGACCCGCTCGTCGGCGGCCAGCCGGTCCAGCAGGTCGTTCTCGGCCAGCCCCTGCTCGCGCATGGCCAGCGCGACCGCGACCGCGTTCTCCTTGATCGCCTCGTGGGCCCTCTCCCGGCCGACGCCCGCGCGCACCGACGCCATCAGCACCTTCGTGGTGGCCAGGAACGGCAGGTAGCGGTCCAGCTCGCGCTGCACCACCGCCGGGTAGGCGCCGAACTCGTCCAGCACGGTCAGGAACGTCTCCAGCAGGCCGTCCAGCGCGAAGAACGCGTCAGGCAGCGCGACGCGGCGCACCACCGAGCACGACACGTCGCCCTCGTTCCACTGGTCGCCCGCCAGCTCGCCGACCATGGACAGGTAGCCGCGCAGCACCACGGCCAGGCCGTTGACGCGCTCGCACGAGCGGGTGTTCATCTTGTGCGGCATGGCGCTGGAGCCGACCTGGCCGGGCTTGAAGCCCTCGGTGACCAGCTCGTGGCCCGCCATCAGCCGGATGGTCTTGGCCAGCGACGACGGGGCGGCGGCCACCTGCACGAGGCTGGAGAGCACGTCGAAGTCGAGCGAGCGCGGGTAGACCTGGCCGACGCTGGTGAACAGCCGCTCGAACCCGAGGTGCCGGGCGACGGCGCTCTCCAGGTCGGCGAGCCGCTCGCGGTCGCCGCCGAGCAGGTCGAGCATGTCCTGGGCGGTGCCGACCGGGCCCTGGACGCCGCGCAGCGGGTAGCGGGCGATCAGCTCGTCGACCCGCTGGAACGCGACGAGCAGCTCGTCGGCGGCGGTGGCGAAGCGCTTGCCGAGGGTGGTGGCCTGGGCGGCCACGTTGTGCGAGCGGCCCGCCATGACCAGGCCGGTGTGCTCGGCGGCGAGCCCGGCCAGGCGCGCCAGCACGGCGGCCACCCGGCCCCGCACGTGCTCCAGGGAGCGCAGCACCTGGAGCTGCTCGACGTTCTCGGTCAGGTCGCGCGAGGTCATGCCCTTGTGCACGTGCTCGTGACCGGCGAGGGCGTTGAACTCCTCGATGCGGGCCTTCACGTCGTGCCTGGTCACGCGCTCGCGGTCGGCGATGGAGGCCAGGTCGACCTGCTCCAGCACGCGCTCGTAGTCGGCGACGGCGTCCTCGGGCACCTCGACGCCCAGCTCGGCCTGCGCCCGGAGCACGGCCAGCCACAGCTGCCGTTCCAGGACGATCTTGTGCTCGGCCGACCAGAGCCGGACCAGGTCCGCTGACGCGTAGCGACCTGCGAGGACGTTCGAGATGCGGGGCTTGCTCACGCGGTCAGGATAGTCAGCCCGCGGTGATCTTGAGGTTCCCGTCCGTGGCGATGCCGTGCATGGCGTCGTAGCTGCCCGTGTCGAGCGGGGGCTGATCGGGCGCGACGGGGTCGTAGACGAAGTTCCGGACGCGCACGACCGTGCCGTCCGCCCGGTGGTGGGTGATCGCGAGGCCGGACGGGACGCCCTCGGCGGCGTAGACGTCGGCGACGTCGACGGTGGTGCCGTCCGGCAGGGTGCTCGTGGCCCGGCAGCTCAGGTGCTCGCCCGAGCACGACCGGGCCAGCGGGGAGTCCTTGCCGCCGACGTCGACGCGCAGCAGCCCGGCGCGGTCCGCCGTCCCGTACGGGACGAGGACGCCCGCCAGGCCCAGCTCAGTGCCCAGCTGGGCGTAGGTGTCCTCGACGACCTTGGGCTTGCCCACGGTCAGCGTCCCGTAGTGGGGGTAGACGGACTCGAAGTAGTAGGCGATCCAGGCCCCCGGGTAGCTGTACCCCTCGAGCTCCTCGAAGCCGGGGGGCACGTCGGACGTCCCGGTGGGGGACGGCTCCGCCGAGACCGCGCCGGGGTCCGCGGTCCCGGTGACGATCAGGCCCGACGCGGCCGAGTCCACCGCGCCGGAGCGCAGCCGGTCGAGCACCAGCGGCACCGACAGGGCCGTCACCAGCAGCAGCGCCGTGGTCGTGCCGACGGCGGCCAGCGCGCGCCTGCGCTTGCGCCGCTGCCTGCCCTTCCTGATCAGCGCGTCGGCGTCGAAGTCCAGCGGGGGCTCGTCGCCCAGCGCGGCGAGCAACCCCTCCCGCAGTTCAGCCTCGCTCATGACGCAACCACCCGCCCCTCCACCGCTTCCACGGCCGCGCGCAGCGCGACCAGCCCACGAGCCGTCTGGCTCTTGACCGTCCCCTCGGTGCACCCCATCGCGACGGCCACCTCGCTCACCGGCAGGTCCTCGAAGTACCTCAGCACGAGGACCGCCCGCTGTCTCGGCGGCACGCGCAGCAGGCCCGCGTGCACCAGGTCCCTCGCCCACAACCGCTCCCCCGCCAGGTCGGGGTCGGCTGCCGCGTCCGCGACCTCCGGGAGCTCCCCGTCCCGCTGCTCGGCCCTGCGCCACGGTCGGCGCCGCTCGTCCAGCCAGGTGCGCAGCAGGACCTTGCGGGCGTAGGCGTTGGCGTTGTCGCGCCACTCGACCCGGTGCCACGCCTGGTAGAGCTTGAGCAGGGTGGCCTGCATCAGGTCCTCCGCCGTGTGCCAGTCGCCGCAGAACAGGTAGGCGGTGCGCCGCAGCGCGCCCGCCTGCCGCTCGGCGAAGTCGCGGAACGCCTGCTCGTCCGCCTTGCCCATCAGAAGTCCCCTTCCGCCCCTCCCCTGGGACTACACGCGCGGGGGGTCAGCGGGGTTGCAGGGCGCGGGAGAGCATCTTCCTGGCGACGCCCCTGGGGTCCGGGTCGACCTCGATGAGGGCGTTGACGACGGTCCCGTCGACGAGGGCGATCAGCTCCTCGACGCGCTCGGGCCCGACCCGCCTGCCCGCTCGGGCGAAGATGTCGAGGATGAGGGCGTGCAGCGCGCTCTTCTGCCGGTGCATGAGCGGGCGCAGGTAGGGGCGGCGGCCGGTGGCGATGAGGCGCTCGTAGCGCAGCACGACGGCCTCGGCGTCCTGCTCGCCGCCCGGTGGGCCGAGCAGGAGCTCCAGGACGAGGTCGGTGACGGTCTCGCCGTCGCAGTCGTCGGGGTCGAGCTCGTCCAGCCGGGCCTTGCCGCGCGCCAGCTCCAGGTCGCCGTGGTGCTCCAGCGCGGCGGTGACCAGGTCGTCGATCGAGTCGAAGTAGTAGGTGGTGGAGGCCAGCGGCAGGCCCGCGCGCTCGGCGACGGCCCGGTGGCGCAGCGCGGCGAACCCGCCCTCCACGAGCAGCTCCGCGGCGGCCTCCACCAGCGCCTGGCGGCGGCGGACGCCCTTGGGTGTCGCGGCGGCTGTCATTCGGGGGAAGGTACCCGGCGGCGGGTCGCCGGTGGGACGCGCCCGCCGCGCCGGTTCACCGCCCGGCCGCGATCGCCTGGGCCAGCCCTGGCAGGTCGGCGGCGTAGGGGGCGGTGGTGGCGCCCGCCGCGGGTTCGCTCAGGACGTGGACGCTCTCCCCGGAGGCTGTGGTGGCCACGGCCTCGCGGCGCAGGTCGGTGGCCAGGCTCGCGCGCACCCCGGCGGGGACCAGCACGACGGACACCGTCGCGTAGTCGGCGCCCGCCCTGACCAGGTAGCTCGCGCCGCGCGCGCCCGCCGGGCAGCCGGTGACCCCGGTGGGCACGAGGTCGCGGGCGACCGGGAGTTCGCCGGCGAGGGCGACAGCGAGCTCCCGGTCGGCCGCTCCGCACCCGCTGGGGGTGCCGCCGACCGTGGGGTCGGCGCTCCCCGGTGGTTCGTCCCCCTGCTCGGACGGGTCACCGGGGATGCTCTTGGGGGGTTGGCCGCCGGTGGGCTCCCCCGCTTCGCCGCGCGGGCCGTCCTCGGTGCCCAGCACGCGGGGTTCGGCGGTGGCGGCCTCCATGTCCAGGGTCGCGGGCGCCTGGCTCTCCAGCGCCGACGAGGCCCGCTCGGGGCCGCCGACCGGCAGCAGCCCGCCCGCCGCGACACCGCCCGCGAGCAGCACGACGGCCAGCGTCGACCCTGCGGCGAGCGCGGAGCGCCTGCGCAGGGTGGCCCGCTTGGACGCCGAGCGCACCGAGTCCAGGTCGAACGCGGGCGCCGGGGCCCCGTCAGCCGCGTCGCGGAACGCCTCCGCGAGCTTCCGCTCGTCCACTACCCCCACCTCCCGTTCCCGTTCCTGCCGTTCCCGTTCAGGACGCCGACCTCAGGTCGTCGAGCGCGTCGCCCAGCGCTTCGCGCAGCGCCGTGAGACCCCGCGCGGTCTGGCTCTTGACGGTGCCCTCGGTGCAGCCCAGCGCCTCGGCGGCGGCCGTGACGTCCAGGCCCTCCAGGAACCGCAGCACGAGCACCGCCCGCTGCCTCGGCGGCACCCGCTTGAGCCCCGCGACGAGCGCCTCCCTGGTGACCACCGACTCGGCGACCTCGTCGGTGGAGGGCCGCTCGGGGACCGCGTCCACGAACCGCTCCCGCCGCCACGGCCGCCGGGACTCGTCGATCACCGCGCGCACCACGCAGCGGCGGACGTAGGCGTCGAGCGCGCCCCTGTCCCGGATCTTGCGCCACTTGCGGTGCAGCGCGACGAACGCGGTCTGGGCGAGGTCGTCCGCCCGGTGCCAGTCACCGCACAGCAGGAACGCCGTTCGGCGCACGGCCTCCCGGCGAGCCGCGAAGTACTCCGCGAACTCCTGCTCGTCGTGCTGGTCCACGCGGACGCTCTCCGCTCGTCGTGCTTGCGCCTACCGGACGGAACCGGGGCACCTGGTGGTTGCACGGCTCGCGCGGGAGACGTGCGTCACCTCCATCGTGGTACCGAGGAGGCCGTCGGGACAGGGCTTGCCCGGTGTGATGTGATCCTTTCGTGACCCAGCTCGCACCGATCGACCTCCGCTCGGACACCGTGACGCAGCCCGACGAGAAGATGCGCCTGGCCATGTCGGCCGCCGAAGTGGGCGACGACGTGCTCGACCAGGACCCCACGATGCGCAGACTGGAGGAGCGGGTCGCGGACCTGCTCGGCGTGGACGCGGCGCTGTGGGTGCCGTCCGGGTCCATGGGGAACCTGATCGCGCTGATGGCGCACCTGCGGCGGGGCGACCGGTTCCTGGCCGCGCGGGGCGCGCACGTGCTGGACGCCGAGCTGGGCACCGCGGCGTGGCTCGCGGGCGGAATGCCTCACCCGTTGGAGTGGGATGTTGCCCCCGGACGGGTCACGGCCGAGTCGGTGCGCGCCGCCGCGGGCTCGCCCGGCCCCTACTACACGCTGACCTCGCGGCTGCTGTGCCTGGAGAACACGCACAACGCGGCGGGCGGGACCGTGACGCCGCCGGACGAGCACGCGCTGCTGGTGTCGGCGGCCCGCGACATCGGCCTGCGGGTGCACCTGGACGGGGCGCGGCTGTGGAACGCGGCGGTGCGGCTGGGGCTGCCGCCCGCGGCGCTGACCGTGGGCGTGGACACCGTGCAGGTGTGCCTGAGCAAGGGCCTGGGCGCGCCGGTCGGGTCGGTGGTCGCCGGGACCACCACGTTCGTGCAGGAGGCGCGGCGGCTGCGCAAGATGCTGGGCGGCGGGGTGCGGCAGGGCGGGGTGCTGGCCGCCGCCGGTCTGATCGGGCTGGACCGGATCGACGACCTGGAGGCCGACCACGTGAACGCGAAGGCGCTCGCGGACGGGCTGGTCGAGCTGGGCTGGGACGTGGTGGAGCCGGAGACCAACATCGTGCTCGCCGAGGTCCCCGACCTGGAGGTGACCCTCAGCGGCCTGCGGCACCTGGGGGTGCACGCCAGCACGATGTCGGGCAAGGTCCGGTTCGTGACCCACCGCGACGTGGGCGCCGAGGCCGTCGCCGAGGCCCTGCGCCGCATCTCCTCGGCGAGCTGACGCCGTGCGCTGGATCGTGTTCGACTACGGCGAGGTCATCAGCCACCCGAGCGAGGAACTGCCCCGGCTGGCCGCGCTGCTCGGCGTCGCCGACGTGGGCGAGGCGTACTGGCGGCACCGGGACGCCTACGACCGGGGGCTGTCCGACGAGGCGTACTGGGCGCGCGTGGGGGCCGACCTGGGCGTCGACGTCGGGCCGGAGCTGGCCGGGCGGCTGGCCGAGGTCGACCGGGCGGGGTGGATGCGGCCGTCCGAGGAGAGCGTGGCGCTGATCGGGGAGCTGGCCGCGGCCGGGGTCCCGCTGGCGCTGCTGTCCAACGCGGCGTCGTCGTTCGGGCGGGCTGTGGAGCGGCAGGCGTGGACCCGGCACTTCCGGCACCTGGTGTTCTCCGGGGACCTGGGCGTGATCAAGCCGGACCCGGAGGTGTGGCGGCTGCTCGCGGAGCGGCTGGGCGCGGAGCCGGGGGACTGCGTGTTCCTGGACGACCGGCAGGTCAACGTGGACGGCGCGGTGGCGGCCGGGATGTCGGGGCTGCTGTGGCGCGGGGTGGCCGACGCGCGGGAGCGGCTGGTGGGGCTGGGCGTGCTGTAGGCGCGTCCGGCGGTGCGGTCGCGGATACCTCCGGCGGTGTGGTCGCGGGCGCGCGGGGATGACCTGCGGAACCTCGTTTCCGCAGGTCAGCTCACGTCGGCGCGGCGCGCTACCGGGTGTTGGACTTGATCGCCCCGTAGGCGGCGAGGCCGAGGAAGACCGTGCCGCCGATCAGCACGAGCCAGAACACGCCCTTGAGCAGGGCGCCGAGCACGGCGAGCACCAGCCAGAGGGCCAGCAGCACCGCGATGATCCTGAGCATGCCCGTTCAACGCGCGGGCGGGGCCTGGGGTTCCAGCCAGTCCCCGATCCGGCGCAGCGCCTCCTCGACGTCCTCGCGGGACGAGGCGAACGAGAAGCGCACGTGCTCGTGGCCGAGCACGGGGTCGAAGTCCGCGCCGGGCACGATCGCCACGCCCGTGTCGTCGAGCAGCCTGCGGCAGAACGCCGTCGAGTCGTCGGTGAGGTGGCTGACGTCGGCGTAGGCGTAGAACGCGCCGTCCGCCGGGGCCACGCGGGTGATGCCGAGGTCGGCCAGGCCCTTGAGCAGCAGGTCGCGGTTCACCCGGTAGCCCTCGACCAGGCCCGCCATCTCGGCGCGGGACTCGGGGGTGAACGCGGCGACGGCGGCGTGCTGCGGCAGCGCGGGCGGGCACAGGGTGAAGTTGCCGGTCAGCCGGTCGGCGGCGGCCCGCAGGTCCGGCGGCATGAGCGCCCAGCCCAGGCGCCAGCCGGTCATCGCGAACGCCTTGGAGAAGGAGTTGACCACGACCGCGTCGCGGGAGGTCTCCCAGGCGGAGCTGAGCGGCGCGCCGAAGCTGATGCCGTGGTAGATCTCGTCGCTGACCAGCCGCACGCCGCGCTCGGCGCACCAGCCGGTGAGGGCGGCCAGCTCCGGCGCGGCCAGCACCGTGCCGGTGGGGTTCGCGGGGCTGGCCAGCACCAGGCCCTTCAGGTCCAGGCCCTCCAGCATGTCGACCGCGGGCTGGAAGCGGGTGTCCGGGCCGCACTGGAGCTCCACGACCTCGCAGCCGAGCGCGCGCAGGATGTTGCGGTAGGCCGGGTAGCCGGGGCGGGCCAGCGCGACCCGGTCGCCGGGGTCGAACGCGGCGAGGAACGCCAGCAGGAACGCGCCCGAGGAGCCGGTGGTGACGACGACGTCGTCCGGGGAGACGGCCAGGCCGTGCTCGTGGTCGTAGTGGCCCGCGATGGCCTCGCGCAGCTCCGGGATGCCCAGCTGCTCGGTGTAGCCGAGGGGCTGCTCGACCAGGGCGCGGCGGGCGGCCTCCAGCACCGGGGTCGGGGCGCGGCCCGACGGCTGGCCCGCCGCGAGGGAGACCACGTCCCCCTTGGCGCGCTGCCGCTCGGCCGCGGCGGACAGCACCTCCATCACGCGGAACGGGGGGACGGCCGACCTGGTGGAGACACCGAGCATGGCGACAACCTACGCGAGGCCGCTGAGCAGCGCGGCTGCGCGGGCGAGCAGCACGTCGGCGTGGACGGGGCCGTGGAAGTCGACGACGTCCCCGGCGCGGCGCCTGCGGCCGTCCTGGTCGAGCGCGGCGGCCCCGATGCGACCGCTCAGCCCAGGGGCGCCGATCCGGCCGCGGTCGTGGGCGGGGAGCAGGGCGGCCAGCGCGGCGGGCAGGTCGGGGGAGGGCAGCTCGACGAGGGTGACCGAGCGGTCGGCGAGGACGGCGCGGAGCGCGCCGGGGCCGGACGGGGCGGCGAGGGCGCGCACGGCGGTGCTGCCGTAGCCCAGGCGCAGGTCGACAGAGCGGGGCGGGGCGGCGAGCAGCGCGCAGGCGCCCGCCAGCCACGGGTCGAGGGCGGTGGCGCGGGCCAGGCCCGCCGCGACCAGGTCGGACCAGGGGGCCGGGGGTCCCGGCACGTGCAGGACGAGCGGCATCGCGCCGAGGTCGAGGCTGCGCCAGGCGGTCAGGAAGGCCGGGGCCGCGAGCGTCGCCGCGGTCACCGGTGGGTGGATCGACACGACGGAGGACGCGGTGGGGCGGGGCGGGGTTCCACGCGGCGGGCCCGGACGCGCCCGAGGCCGCCCGCGCGGGTGCGGGGGCGGCCTCGGGGCGTGCCGGTCAGACCTCCTGGAGCAGCTCCCAGACGCACCCGGCGAGGCGGGTGTTGTCGATCGGGGTGATCGTGCTCCAGTCGCGGCCGTCCGAGCTGGGGCGCACCAGGTGCAGGTAGCGGCCGGACGGGGTGTCGTGCCAGGCGACGACGCGCTTGGCCCTGGTCGTGGGCTCGCCGCGCTTGGCGGCGCGCTCGGCGCCGAACTGGCCGCGCGTGCCCATGCCCTCGCACATGGCGGCCAGCTCCTGGGCCTCGTGCAGCGGGACGCCCTGCCGCTCCAGCTCGGTGATGAGCCGCTCGGCGCTGGGGCCCGCCTTGGTGGAGGCGGTGCGGAGCACGTCGTTGGGCAGGCTGATGGAACGGCCGCGCCCGGCGGGCATCTCGCCCGCCACCGACACGGCGGCCTCGGCCAGGGCGGTGGCGCGGGACGGGATGAGCCACACCTCGTCGCCGTCGACCACGCCCAGCACCGCGTCGTCCCCGGCGGACGCGGCGAGGCCCTTGATCTTGCGGCCGTCGACCCAGATCCAGATGTCCACGCAGGCCTGCGGGTTGGCCAGCAGCGAGAACGCGTCGGCCAGCTCGGGGCTGACCCGCTGCCGGGACGCGAGGTCGCGGCGCTCCAGCGACTCCCACGCCGAGCGCACGAGCTCGGCGCGCTCGGTGTGGGTGATGCCGGGGCTGGGGACGTCGAGGGCGACGTTGCGCCTGGGGAGCCTCTCGGCCTCCCAGGCGACGTCGAACTCCAGGGTGGACAGCACTGCGGTGCCGGGAGCGGTCACCTCGCCTCGGGTTCGTCGCCGATGACGGACTGCACGACCATGCGCTCGTCGCCGAAGACGTCGTCCGAGTCCACCCCGTACTTGCGGATGTGCTCGCCGTCCTCCTCGTCGGGGCCGCCCTTGGCGGAGGCGGCGGGCTGCATCATCGACGCCGCCCCGGCCTTGCCCGCGAGGGCGCCCTTGCCCGCGGCGCCGCGCGCGAGGCGCTCGTCGCCGTCGATCGCGCCGATCGTGGCGGACACGCCCGCGGACTTGCCGGTGACCGGGCCGGAGTTCTTGACGCCCGCGGCCTTGGCGGCGTCCCCGGTGAGCGCGCCTGCGCCACCGGCGCCACCCGCGCCCCCGCGCACGACCTGCCCGCCGCGGGCGGTGCTGGCCGCGACCCCGAGCCCGGCGGCG
>NZ_JBQGCX010000577.1:0-2019 GCF_052038725.1 Actinosynnema sp. | reverse complement strand
GCCCTCCGACGACGACGTCCGGTTCTACGCCGAGCACGGCTGGTACCTGTCCCCGAAGCTGCTCACCGACGACGAGGTCGACGCGCTCGTCGCGGCCAGCGAGGAGTACTACGCGGGCAGGCGGGACCGCGAGCTGCCGCTGCGCCCGGAGAAGCTGTCGTACTGGACCCCGGAGGACGGGGAGGTCCAGCGCAACAACGACTACATCCACTACGAGAGCGAGACCATCGGCGCGATCCTGCGCAAGCCGATCATCGCCGCCACCGCGGCGAGGCTGGCGCGGGTCGACCTGATCCGCCTGTTCCAGGCCACGCTGCTGTACAAGCCGCCGCAGCCGGACGAGAAGTCCAACATCGTGCCGTGGCACTTCGACAAGTACTACTGGGCGACCTCCAGCTCGGAGGACATGATCACGGCCTTCATCCCGTTCCACCACTGCGACGAGGAGATGGGCACGATCACCATGGTGGACGGCAGCCACCGGTGGGACGAGTTCCGGGGCTGGGACAGCCGCAACGGCCACGCCGCCGTGCCCGGCGACACCGAGCGGGAGCACCTGCTGACCGAGGTGTCGCGGCGCAACGGGGCCGAGGTCGTGAAGCTTCCCATGACGATCCCCAAGGGGCACATGACGTTCCACCACTGCCGGCTGTACCACGGCAGCGCCGCCAACCGGAGCGACCGGCCGCGCCGCGCGATCTCCCTGCACCTGCAGGACGGCGCGAACGCCCACCGCGACCACCGGTTGGCCACCGACAGCAGGCAGACCGCGTACAAGCACGACGAGCTGCTGCGCAAGCTGCCCGACGGCTCCCCCGACTACTCCGACCCGGAGTTCTGCCCGGTCCTCTGGCAGTCCTGACCCGCGAAGGCGGTCCTCGGTCATGACGGTTCCCCAGTCCCCGCTCCCGACCCGGTTACCGCCGTGGGCGCGCGTCGCCCTCGGCACGTCGGTGGTCGTGGTCACCTACGCCTACCTGATCGCCACCCGCCCGACCTCGCCGCACGGGGTGGGCGGCTCGGCGGCGCTGCTCGCGCTCGGCGGCTACCTGCTGGGCTCGGTGCTCATCGTCAGCGGCGCGATGGCCCGGCTGTCCGCCTCGACGGTGACGCTGTTCCCGGTGGCCATCACCATCAACATCGTCGTCGGCCAGGTGGTGCGGATCAGCGGGCTGCCGGTGCACCTGGACTCCATCGGCACCGTGCTGGTCGGGGTGCTCGCGGGTCCGGCGGCGGGCGCGGCCACCGGCGCGCTGTCGAGCATCACGGTCGGCATGACGATCAACCCCGGTTCGCTGCCGTACGCGGTCACCGCCGCGACGATCGGCCTGCTGGCCGGGACGTTCTCCCGCTTCGGGCTGTTCCGCCGGGCGCCGACGGTGGTGCTCGCCGGGGTGCTGATCGGCGTGGTCGCGGGTGTGGTGTCCGCGCCGATCACCGCGTTCGTGTTCGGCAACGCGGGCGGCTCGCTCGGGCAGTCGGTGTTCATCGCGACGCTCCAGGTCTACGGCAACTCGATGCTGGAGGCCGCCTCCCTGCAGGGGCTGATCGCCGATCCGCTGGACAAGGTCGCGTCGTGCCTGCTGGCGAGCGCGGTGCTGGCGAACCTGCCCGCGCGGCTGCGCCAGCGGTTCCCGTTCGCGCGCGAGCACGACGTGTTCGGCCTGGAGCGGGCGGCGCGGGCGGGGGTCGCGGCGTGACGGCGGCGCTGTTCCGGTCGGGGACCTCGCCGGTGCACCGGCTGAACCCGACGACGAAGCTGGTGCTGGCGCTGGCCGTGACGACCACGGCGTTCGCCATCCCGAACGTGTGGGCTCCGCTGGCGCTGCTGCTGCTCGTCCTGGTGCCCGCCGTGCTGGTGGCCGGGGTGGGGCGGGAGTACTTCCGGCTGCTGCCGCTGCTCGCGGCGCCCGTGGCGATCACGGTGTTCCTGCTGCAGGGCCTGTTCTTCCCCGAGGGCGAGACGGTGCTGGCGGAGTTCGGGCCCGCGGTGGTGACCGAGGAGGGGCTGCTGTTCGC
>NZ_JBQGCX010000576.1:0-1908 GCF_052038725.1 Actinosynnema sp. | reverse complement strand
CGTGCTGCTGCGGGTGGCCATGACGCGCGGTCTCGACGACCCGACCCGGCAGTGCGTGATCGGCGCCGAGTTCCAGGCCGACCTGGCCCGCGCGTTCGCCGCCCTGCGCGCCCTCTGAGAACCCCTCCCGGGCCCTCTCCTCAACCCCCTCCTCAACCCCTCCCCGCGACCGCGCTCAGTTCGCCGACGGGGCGCGCGCGGCGGTGGTGAGCCTGCGCCGCACCGAACCCCGGTCGCGCACGGCCAGCCCGTTGCCGGCGGCGCACACCACGAGCAGGAACCCCGTCAGCGCGGGCAGCACCACCCCGCCGTCCGCCGCCGACCAGCAGGTCATCGTCATCCACAGCAGCAGTCTCATAATCCGCATCGTAGGGAGACGCGGATCACACCGGTATTCATTTGGGGGAAGCTTGATGTTTTCCGGAGAATGCTCCGGCAAATCACCTCGCCATTCCGGGTGACCTGGAAGTGGTATCGCGGCCCACTCGAAGGCGGCAACCTCCTTGCCCGTGGCCGATCTCGGGTTAGGCTCGTCATCGAGCAGCAGGCGCCTCCTCAGGGCCGCTGCAATCCCCGCGTGGTGAGGAGGCGAGCGGTGAGGGACCTCGACGAGGAGATGAGCGTCCACTCGCGGGACTGCGGTGGCGCGGTGGTGCTCCACGTCAGTGGCGAGATCGACCAGCTCACGGTCGAACCGCTGCACCGCGAGCTCCTGTCCGCGCTGGCCCGCGTGCGCCCGCCGGAACCGGTGGTGGTCGACCTGACCGAGGTCGGGTTCTTCGGCTCGGCCGGGCTGAACGAGCTGGTCACCGGGCACCTGCAGGCCGAGCTGCTCGGCACCCGGCTGTCCGTGGTCGCCGGGCACCGCGAGGTGCTCCGGCCGCTGGCGATCAGCGGGCTGGACGAGCAGCTGGACGTGCACCCGACCCTCCGGGCGGCGCTCGGCGCGTGAGCGCGACCCCCGACCGGGTGCCCGTTCGGCCCCGGTTCGTTTGGGTCGCCCCGGCGTGGGAATGACACCTCCCGTGCTGCTGCTGAGACCACCGGGCGTGTACCGCCCGCAGGAGGACACCGAGCTCCTGGCCCGTTCGCTGGCCGAGTCCGGTGTCCCGTACGGGGCGACCGTGCTGGACGCGTGCACCGGGACCGGGGCGCTCGCCGTCGCGGCCGGGCGCGCCGGTGCGGGGGAGGTGACCGCCGTCGACCGGAGCCGCCGCGCGGTGGCCGCCGCGTTCGTGAACTGCCTGCTGCACGGGGTGCCCGTGCGGGTGCGGCACGGGGACTTCTCGACCGTGGGCGGGCGGTACGACGTGGTCTGCTCGAACCCGCCCTACGTGCCCGCTCCCGGACCACCCGATCCGACCGGCGCGGCGCGCGCGTGGGACGCCGGGGTGGACGGGCGCGCGGTGCTGGACCGGTTGTGCGCGGCGCTGCCGTCGCTGCTCGCGCCCGGCGGTTTCGGGCTGGTCGTGCACTCCGCGCTGTGCGGGGTGGAGCGGACGCTCGGGCAGTTGCGGGACGGCGGGCTGGCGGCCGAGGTGGTGGCGTCGCGGGACGTCGGGTTCGGGCCGGTGCTGCGCTCGCGCGCCCGGTGGCTGGAGGGGCGCAGGCTCATCGCGCCGGGGCAGCGGCACGAGCGCTTGGTGGTGGTCCGTGCCGACGCCCCGTGAACCCCGCAGGGTCGTGGTCAGCCGGGAGGGGCCGGTGCTGGTGGAGGGGCCGGTGGAGGTCGTGGTCGAGGACGGGGAGGCGGTGCGGTCGGACCGGGTGGTGGTGGCGCTGTGCGCGTGCCGCAGGAGCCGCAGCTACCCGTTCTGCGACACCAGCCACCGCAAGCGGGTGCGCGCCCACCGGGAGGACGAGGGGTAGGCCGGGGGCGGGGCTGATCTGCTCGCCGCCCGGCCCCGC
>NZ_JBQGCX010000575.1:0-2193 GCF_052038725.1 Actinosynnema sp. | reverse complement strand
CCCGGCACGGCTTCGAGCACACCTCGCTCCAGCAGCTCGCCGACGCGGTCGGCTACACGAAGGCCGGGCTCCTGCACCACTACCCGAGCAAGAAGGCCCTCTACCGGGCGGTGCTGGAGCGCGGGAACGCCGAGACGCGCGCCCTGCTGGCGCGGGTTGACCACCTGCCGCCGGGGGAGGAGCGCGACCGCGCCGCCATCGTCGGCTCGGTCCAGTTCACGATCGACTGGCCCGGCCTGTCCATGCTCTCGATCAGCGCGGGCATGGACAGCGGCCCGGTGGACCAGGAGGAGTTCGTCGAGATGGGCCGGGCCATGCTGGCGATCTTCTGCGTGGACCCGGAGGACTACGACGTGACCCGGTTCATCCGGCTCGGCGTGGCGACCGCGGGCCTGATGTCGATCACCCTGGCCGCGGTGCAGCTCGGTGCCCAGGAGCAGTGGCGCGACCGGATCGTCGCCACGGCCATGGCGGCGCTGGGGCACGGCGAGGGCTGAACCCCCGCCGCCACCCGCCGCGTCACCCCCGCGGCAGCCACCCCGCCACGAGGTCCCGGTCCGCCACCGCGTCCAGCACCCGCTCCCGCTCCGGTCCGGTCAGCTCCAGCCCGCCGAGCAGCCGCCCCCACTCCGGCACCCGCTCCCGCGTGCCCGCGCCCTCCGCGAGGTCGATCAGCATCCCCAGCGCCACCGCCCGCTCCACGGCGGGCGCCCCGTCGCCGTGCCGCTTCAGCCCCGAGTTCAGCGCCCGGAACGCGGCCTTCGGGTCCTGCTTGAACTCGCTCAGCACCCGCGCGTTGTCGAGCACCTTCGCCAGCCCCGCCAACGAGGACGACCCGCCGTACTCCACCTCGGGCTCGTCGCGCTGGATGAAGACCAGCGAGTTCCCCGACGGGTCCACGACGGTGAACCGCGACGCGCCCCGCCGGTACCGCGTGATCCTCGGCACCCCCGTCGACGGCGCCTTCCCGCGCGCCGCGCGCAGCGCCGCGGTGAACGCCGCGTGGTACGGGGCCACCGCGTCCACCATCACCAGGCAACCGCCGGCGTTCTCCTTCGCGGGGTCCACGACTTCCGGCGCCTTCGCGTAGTGCAGCGCTATCCCGCTCCAGGTGAACACCAGGTACAGGTAGGGCCGCGTCTGCTCGTAGGCGGTCTCGAACCCCAGCGCGCGCCAGAACGCCAGGGTCTCCTCGGCCGACGTGCAGGGCAGCAGCGGGACGGTCGTCTCGTTCGGTCGAACGCTCTCCTCGGGCACGGCAGTGCTCCTCACGGGTCTCGCGAAGGGGGACGGAAGCGGAGTCTGGCAAGGGAAAGCCCTCGCACGCACATGGGAATCGATTCAGCTCCCGCTCTTGTGAGGCGCCCTCACGCGGTGGCCGCTCGACCCGGCCGTCGCGCGCGTGCCCGCCCGCCACCGTCCACAAGCGACTCGATGCGCGTGCTCGCGCGACGCGACCCGGAGGCTTCGGTGTGCCGAAGCACGCACCGGGGTGGTGCGTGATCTCGGCCGGGGCGGTGGCGGTCGGGGCAGGGGTGTGAGATTTTGATCTTGTGGTGGTCGTCCCGGCCGTCACGGGCGCGGCGCGGGTCGGTGGACGGTCCCCGCGCGGCGGACTTCGGACGGCGTGGTCGGGGAGTGGAGATGGCGAACATCAAGGGGCTGGGCCTGCTCCTGGGCATGGCTTTCCTGGCCCTGCTGGTCGTTCCCGTGCTGCCGTCCGCCATCGACGACCCCGTCACCACCATCGGCCTCGCCGCTGCGCTGGCCGTCCTGCTGTGCGGCCTGTGGTACCTGGTGGTCCGCGCGCAGCTGTGGCTGGCCGACTTCCTGGACAGCAGGCGCCGGACCCCGCGCAAGCGCGCGCCGCGCGAGGTCGACGACATGACCGCCGCCGCCCAGCGCGGCGCGGCCCCGCGCCGCCGCGGGAAGCCCCGCGCGAAGACCGCCGTGAAGCCCAAGCCCGCCACCAGGTCCCGCACGGCCGCGAAGTCCACCACCAAGCGCAAGCCGTCCCCGCCGAAGCGGTCGACCAGGGCCCGCTAGGAGCCGGGCAACTCCGGGAACACGAGATCCGGCTCGCCGTCGGGCGTGATCTCCAGCAGCGGCACCACCTTCCCGGTCGCGCTCCCGTCCTCGCCGTAGGACAGCAGCCCGCTGACGCCGGCGAAACCGTCGTCGTTCCGGAGGGCG
>NZ_JBQGCX010000574.1:0-6296 GCF_052038725.1 Actinosynnema sp. | reverse complement strand
CGACCCCGTCGACGCCCACCATGCCGACCATCCCGCCGATCCCCGAGGTCCCGAAGGACCTGTTCTCCCCCGGCGGCAGCGCGGGCGCGGGCGGCTCCGACAGCTCTGCGGGGGGCAGCGGCTCCACCGGTGGCAGCGGCTCCACGGGGGGCAGCGGCTCCACGGGCGGCTCCGGCCTGCCCGGCGGCAGCGGCTCGACCGGTGGTTCCGGTTCCACGGGTGGTTCGTCGCCGTCGATCCCCAAGCCCGGTGACTACCAGATCGAGGACACCGCCAACATCGGCACGCCCGGTGGCAGCAGCGGCTCGACCCCGACGACCCCGACCATGCCGACCATCCCGCCGATCCCGGAGGTCCCGAAGGACCTGTTCTCCCCCGGCGGCACGGGCGGCATCCCGGCGGGCGACAGCAGCGCGGACCCGATCAAGGGCGGCGACTCGACCGGCAGCAGCGGCTCCGGCTCCGGTTCCGGCAGCGGCTCTGGCAGTGGTTCCGGCAGCGGCGCCGGCGGCCTGGGCGGCGGCCTCGGTTCCGGCTCCGGTTCGAGCGGTGGCTCCGGCAGCGGCACCACCACCGGTTCCGGCGCGACCACCCCGACCATGCCCACCATCCCGCCGATCCCCGAGGTCCCGAAGGACCTGTTCGGCACGCCGGGCGTCCCCGCCGGTGAGACGGACAGCTCTGGCGCCGGCTCGGGTTCCGGTTCCGGCTCCGGTTCGGGCGCGGGTGCCGGCACGGGCGCCGGCGACGGCTCCGGCTCCAGTTCGGGCTCCGACGAGGACCGCGGTCGCCACTGCGGCAACGACGGTCGCGGCGAGACCGGCGGCAAGGGCGAGCACGAGGGCCGCGGCGACCACGGTGGCCGGGGCGAGCACGACGGTCGCGGCGAGCACGGCAAGGGCGAGCACGGCAAGGGTGACCACGAGGGCCGCGGCGAGCACGGTGGCCGGGGCGAGCACGACGGCGACCGCGACGGCGACAAGGGCGACGGCAAGGACGGCGACCGCCCCGACGGCCTCATCGGTGACAAGGGCGACAAGCCCGAGGACCTCGTCGGTGAGCGCGACGGCGAGAAGGACGGCTTCCCGATCACCTCGGTGGACGGCGAGCCGTTCCTCGACCTGCGCGACCTCCCGGCCGACGAGGCCGAGCGCTGGACCGAGCGCATCCGCGACATCATGGAGAGCAAGGGCGAGGGCTCCTTCTACTGGGCCGACAGCACCATCGACGGCGAGGGCCAGCGGCACTCGCTGATGGACGTGGCCGAGCTGATGGCCGGCCTGGACAACCGCACCGAGGGCTCGGACGAGGTCAAGGCGTTCACGAACCTCTCCGACACCGGCGCGACCGCGACCGGCCAGCAGCCCACGTCCGTCGCGGGCAAGCTGTCCTCCGACGTCGCGGCCAGCCCGGCGCGCAGCGCCAACGGCGACGTGTTCGTCCTGGTCGGCCCGAACCGCGCCGAGGGCGACCCGGTCGCGATGACCGAGTTCCCGTCGCTCCAGTCCAACCCCAAGGTCGAGCGGGTCTTCGCGATCGACGTGACCACCGGCAAGGAGGTCCAGATCCACCCGAAGCAGGCCTGATCCCCCGGCAGTGCCGGACTCCGGTGGGAGGGCGCGTTCGCACCCGCCCTCCCACCGCCCGGAACGCCACGCGAGCGGGGCGTTGCGGCGCCGAGAGGCGACAGCGGAGCAGGGCGCAGTGGCGCACAACGGAGCAGGGCACAGCGCTGACCGCGCCGTTCGACCGCGCTCAAAGGAAGGCCGGGACCGACTGTACGCCTGCCAAGTCCGCGCCGACCCCGATCGTCGAGTGCCCTTTCGGGGGATTCGACCACTCGGCTCCGCCACGGTTCGACGTCCCCGGCGGTGCTCGGGCTCACCGACTCGAACCAGGTCATGCCGGAATGACCACCGGACAGGTTGATCCTCGTGGCATTCGGGGCAACCTGCTTTGCGCTCGCCCGGTACCGCCAATAGGGTGGTCGCGCTCTCTGGAAGTGTGGCGCGGAAAGGCGGTAACGTGGTCGTCCACAACGTCGGTAATGGCGCGGACCCCCAATCCTTCGATTCATTCGCCCTGGAATACGACCGGTTCTGCGACTTCGAGGACCACCCGGTCTGGGGGTGGGTCGCGGACGCGGGCGTCCGGCCGGGCGGGCGCGCCCTGGACGCGGGCTGCGGGTCCGGCCGCCGGTGCCGGGAACTGGCCGACCACTACGACGAGGTGCTCGGCGTCGACCTGAGCGCCCCGCTGATCCGGCTGGCCAGGGCCCGCAGGCCGCACCCGAGGGTGCGGTACGAGGTCGCGGACCTCGCCGACGTCGACGGCGGCGCCGAGGGGTTCGACCTCGTGTTCAGCTCCACCACCCTGCACCACGTCCCCGACCTGGACGACGCGCTCCGCAAGCTGAAGTCCCTGGTCCGCCCCGGTGGCTTCGCCGTGCTGGTGGACAACGTCGCGGACCGCCCCACCCCGCCCGCGCACGTCTACCGCGTCGGCGCGCTGCTCTCGCTGCCCCGCGACGTCCGCGCGCACGGCTGGCGCGACGCGGCCTGGCTGTTCCGGTTCCGCACCGGCGGCCCGTGGCTGGCGCACCTGCTGACCGACCGCTACCTGTCCCGCCCGGAGTTCGAGCGCCGCTACGGCTCGATCTTCCCCGGCGCGTCCTTCGTGGACCGGGGGTTCGCGCACGCGCTGGTGTGGCGCAGGGACGGGTGAGTCACGCAGCGCCGACCTGATCCGCCGCCGCGCCGCTCCGCCCTTCGTCCGGATTAATCTTTCCGTGGACAATGGGCACAGCCGGTGACCGCTGCGCGGATTTTCCCGGACACCCCGGGAAATCCCTTCACCCCGGAGTTCCCGTCTGGGTGAGGTTGTTCTAGGGGGCTTCTCGCTGTCGCTTTTTCCGGGTTAACGTGGACATCCGGCGCGCGGCTCGCGCAATCGCGGCACCGGGGGGCTCCACCCGCTTTCCCGCACCGATCAGCTCCCCACCGCCCCCTCGGCTCGGCAGGCCGCCCCGCGCGCACCTCGGGGTTGGACACGCACGTCCCTGTTGGGGGTTCGCTCTGCCATGGCCTCTCCACGAACCGCTGCACGAACCGAACGGGTCCTGATCACCGGCGGCGCGGGCTTCATCGGCGCGCACCTCGCCGCCGAGCTGACCGCGCGCGGGTGCGCCGTCGTCCCGGTCGACGACCTGCGCGTCGCCCCGCTCCAACCGCCACCCGCCGGGCTGCTGGTCAAGTCCGTGCTGGACCTGGACCGCTCCGACCTGGACGGGATCACGGCCGTCTACCACCTGGCCTCGCACAAGAGCGTTCCCGAGTCGTTCGAGCGCCCGCTCGACTACCTCGACAACGTCGACTCGGGCAGGCACCTGCTGCGGCTGTGCGAGCAGGCCGGGACGCCGCGCGTGCTCGTGGGCAGCACCTGCGAGGTGTACGGGAACTCGCTGGCGCTGCCCAACACCGAGGCCGCTCCGCTCGCCCCGCGCTCCCCGTACGCCTCCTCGAAGGTCGCGCTGGAGATGATCGCCCGCAACCACCAGCAGCGCCGGGGCTCCCGCGTCACGGTCGTGCGCCTGTTCAACGTCTACGGCCCCGGCGAGCGCGCCGACGCCCTCGTGCCCGCGCTGTGCCTGCGCGCCGCCCAGGGCCGCGGCCTGCCGATCGAGGGGACCGGGAGGCAGTGCCGCGACTTCTCCTACGTGGCCGACACCGTCCACAAGCTCGCGGGCCTGCTCCACGCGCCGCCCGCGCCGACCGTCAACCTCGGCTCCGGCCGCTCCCGGTCGGTGCTGGAGGTCGCCGCGCTGCTGCGGGAGATCCGCCCCGGCCTGGAGCTGGAGTTCCAGCCCGGCAGGCGCGACGAGATCGACGAGTTCCGCGCCGACACCACCGTCCAGGACGGCCTGCTCGGCCTGCCCCCGGCGGTGACCGGGATGCGCGAGGGCGTGCGCCGCACCTACGACTGGTGGGCGGCCGGGCTCGTCGACGTCCCCGCCGCCAGGACCCCGCTGCTGGTCAAGGAGCTCACCTGATGCCCGGCTACTCCGCGCCCGTGCGCGCCAGCGTGGACGTCACCTACGCGTGCGACCTGCGCTGCGTGCACTGCCGCACCAACACCGGCGAGATCCCCGCGCACATCCGCCGCCGGATGCTCTCGGTCGAGCAGCTCGGCGAGGTGCTGCTGGAGCTCGACCGCATGGGCACCTTCGAGATCACCCTCACCGGCGGGGAACCCACCATCCGCAAGGGCTTCTGGTCGCTGCTGGACGTGGTGCCGCGCCTGAGCTTCGCCACCGTCACGCTGATCACCAACGCCGCCAACCAGACCCGCGAGCAGCTCGACCGCATCCTGGACAGCGGCATCTCCTCGATCCGGGTCAGCATGGACGGCACCCGCGAGACGTTCGAGGCGGTCCGGCTGGTCGACGCGTTCGACCGGGTGATCGAGAACTCGGCGTACCTGCGCGACCGGGTGCGCAGCTTCAAGGTGCTCACCACGGTCATGAGGACCAACCTGCACAACGTCCTGGAGCTGACCGCGCACCTGCGCCGCACCGGTTTCCGCCGCCAGGACCTGATCCTGGTGCGCGCGCACGGCAGGGGAGGCCGCAACCGCCTGCTGCTGACCGAGGACGAGACCATGCGGTTGCACGCCGAGGTCGCCGAGTTCCGGGACCGGGTCCCCGCCACGGAGTTCGACCTGAACCTCAACGCGCCCTACCTCGTGCCGGGCCGGGGGATGCCGTCGCACCAGGACGTGGTGATGTTCCCGTACCTGGTCAAGGACAGCAGCATCGCGATCTCCGCGACCGGTGACGTGACGATGAGCAGGCTCTACAGCTCGCACCCGCTGGGCAACACCAAGGACGCGCCCGTCGCGGACATCTGGGCGCGCGGGCAGGAGCAGCTGGCGCGCGAGCAGGAGGAGTTCACCGACGAGCGGCTGCGGGAGATCTTCTGGGACTTCGCGGCGGCGGAGCGGTCGACGAGCGAGCCGCTCGTGCTGACCTCCCTGCTGGACCGGCAGATCTTCGAGGGGTACGAGGTGCGCTGACGGTGCCCGCGCTCACCCTCTTCCGCCTGTACGACCTCCCGGCGGGGCCGCCCGACGCCGGGGACCTGCGCCCCGTCTCGCCGCTCGTGCTGCGCCTGCTGTGGGACGAGTGGGGCGCGGACGGCGAGCCGCCGTGGCCCGCGCCCGCCGCGGAACTGCTGCTGGCCACCAGGAACGGCAGACCGGTGGGCTGCGTGGGCGTCAACCTCACCGCGCCCGGCGCGGTCGGCCCGCTGCTGCGCGCCCCGGCGCCCGCCGACCGCGCGGACCTGGCCGAGTCGCTGCTGCACGGCGCGCTGTGGCGGTTGCGCTGGCTGGGCCACGCCTACGGGTTCGCGCCCGCCGACGTCGCAGGCCACGCGGGCGGAGCGCTGCGCGCGACGAGCTGGGTGCTGCCAGGCGACGTGGGCTCGCCGCCCGCCGAGCGGGACGTGCCGGGGCAGGAGTGGGGCGACGTGCTGGTGGACCTGCGGGGCTGGCCGCTGCCGCGCCCGGTGGTCGAGCTGGAGCTGGACGGCGCCCCGGTGCTGGTGCGCAGGCCCGAGGCGGCCGAGCAGCTGCTGGTGGTCGACTGGATCAAGGACGTCTTCGGCCGGGGCTGGGCGGCCGAGTTCGCCCGCGCGTTCGCGCACGACCCCGTCTCGGCGGTCGTCGTGGCCAGGCCGAGGGGGTTCGCCGAGGACCCGAGGCGGTGCCTGCTCGGGTTCATCGCCTACAACACCGTGCGCGCCGGGATGCTGTCCTCCATCGCGCTGAGCGAGGAGATCCGGGGGCGGGACATCGGGATCGCGGCGACCCTGCTGTCGTCCTGCCTGTCCGAGGCCCGCGCGCACGGCTTCGACCACGTCGTGCTGGGCGGGGTGAGCAGGAGGCTGGTGGCGCTGCGCGCCGTCGACGCCGCCTGGACCGTGCCGGGGTCCTGCCCCGGCGTCTTCGGGAAGGGGATTCGCGACCGATGAGGGTTCTCGTCACCGTCTCGGACCAGGCTTGGGGCGGCAAGCACCGGTACACGCTCGACGTGGCGGCCGGGTTGCGCGCCGGGGGCCACGACGTCGTGCTGGCCGCCGAGCGCGGTGGCCGCGCGCTGGACGCCTGGCCGGAACCCGTTGCCGTGCCGGTGTTCCGCGACCACCCGGAGGAGGCCGCCGCCGTGCTGCGCGAGCGCGTCGGCGCGCCGGACGTGGTCTGCGCGACCGGCAGGCACGACGCGGCCGTCGAACGCGGGC